>CAWUJR010000603.1:0-2611 GCA_963922375.1 uncultured Robbsia sp. | reverse complement strand
ATGCTCAGAGCGGGGCACCCGAGGGGGCCAACGACGGGGCAGCCGACGCACGGTCGACGGCGCCCACCGGCATTCCGGACGACCGCGGCCAGTTGCAACGCGAGCATCGGCTGATCCTGGTAATCGAGGACGATCGGGCATTCGCACGCATTCTGTACGATCTGGCTCATGAGCTGGATTTCGATTGCGTGCATGCCGGCACAGGCGAGGACGGCATTCGTCTCGCGCACGAACTGCAACCCAGCGGCATCCTGCTGGACGTGGGCTTGCCCGACAACTCCGGACTGACCGTGCTCGAACGATTGAAGCGCGACCCACGGACACGCCATCTGCCGATCCACATGATCTCGGTCAATGACCACGCAGAAGCCGCGCTGCATCTGGGCGCGATCGGCTATTCGCTGAAACCCACCGCGCGCGAGGAACTGGTGAGCGCCATCGAGCGCCTGGAAGCCCGGCTCGAACAAAGCGTTCGACGCATCCTGGTGGTGGAAGACGACCCGACGCTACGCGATAACATCAAGCTGCTGCTGGATGCGGATGGGGTCGAGATCGAAGGCGTAGGAACCATCGCCGACGCGCTGGCGAAGCTGGCGGAAACGACGTTCGACTGCGTGGTGATGGATCTGACGCTACCGGATGGTTCCGGCTACGATTTGCTGAAAGACATGGCGGAGAGTGGGCCGCATACCTACCCGCCGGTGATTGTCTACACCGGGCGCTCGCTGACCGCCGAGGAAGAGCGGCGGCTGCGCTACTATTCGAAATCGATCATCATCAAAGGGGCGAAATCGCCCGAGCGTCTGCTCGACGAGGTGACGCTGTTCTTGCATAGCGTCGAGTCGGATTTGCCGCCGGACCAGCAGCGCATGCTGCGTCAGGCGCGGCAGCGCGACTCCGCGTTCGAAGGGCGGAAAATCCTGCTGGCCGAAGACGACGTCCGCAACATCTTTGCGCTGTCGCACGTCATCGAACCGCTGGGGGCCACGCTGGAAATCGCTCGCAACGGCCAGGAAGCCATCGACAAACTCGAGCGCGACAGCGAGATCGAACTGGTGCTGATGGATATCATGATGCCGGAAATGGATGGGCTGACCGCGATGCGCGAGATACGCAAACGCCCCGAGTTCGAGCGTCTGCCGATCATCGCGCTGACCGCGAAGGCGATGGCGTCGGACCGCCAGCGCTGCCTCGACGCCGGTGCCAACGATTACATCTCCAAGCCCATCGAGGTAGAGAAACTGTTATCGCTATGCCGCGTCTGGCTCGCTCATTGAGCCGACGGCGACCGCTACGCTCATGAATGATTTCGAAATAGAACTGAAGTTACTGCTGGAAGCGATTTTCCTGAAGTATCAGCATGACTTCAGGAATTATTCGCGCGCGTCGCTACGCCGCCGCTTGACGCAGGCGACCGCCGATTTCGGTTGCGAAAGCTTGTCAGCGCTGCAGGGGCGAATACTGCGCGATCCGGCTGCGTTCGCGCGGCTGCTGCAATATCTGACCGTGCAGGTCAGCGAAATGTTTCGCGACCCGCTGTATTTCAAGACGTTGCGTGAAAACGTGTTGCCGATCCTGAAAACCTACCCATCGGTGAAGATCTGGATTGCCGGCTGCAGCAGCGGTGAAGAACTTTGGTCCATGGCGATCATGCTCGAGGAAGAAGGGCTGGCGGAGCGGACATTGATCTATGCAACCGACGTCAATCCGCAGGCATTGCGTGTGGCTGCCGAAGGCGTTTATCCGCTGGACCGGATCGCCGGTTTCTCGAAAAACTATATTGCTGCAGGCGGCAAGCGCTCACTGTCGGATTACTATCATGCAGCCTACGGCGCAGCCACGTTCTCACGCGCGTTGAAACGGCAAGTGGTATTTGCCGATCATAGCCTTGCGACCGACAGCGTGTTTTCGGAGGTGCATCTGGTGTCGTGCAGAAATGTGTTGATCTATTTCGACGAAAGCCTGCAAAACCGCGCGACCGGTCTCTTCAGCGATGCGTTGGTACGTCGCGGGTTTCTCGGACTGGGCAGCAAGGAAAGCATGCGCTTTAGCGGGCATGCGGAAGAATTCGACGAATTCGCGGGCGCGGCCCGTATCTATCAGAAGCGCTGATATGCATACTCCGTTACCGTTGGAAGCCATCGTGCTGGGCACTTCCGCTGGAGGGGTGGAAGCGTTGGGTATGCTACTGCCTGCGTTACCGCGCGATTTCGCGCCTGCACTGGTGGTCGTGCTGCATTTGCCGCCCGATGCCCATAGCGAGCTGGCCGAGCTGTTCAGTGCGCGGTGTGCGGTGCCGGTGCGCGAGGCGAGCGACCGGGAACCGGTAAAGGGCGGTACGGTCTATTTTGCGCCGCCGGGTTACCACCTGATGATCAACCCCGATCGGACCTGCGCGTTGTCGTTGGACGAAGCCGTCAACTTCTCTCGCCCATCGATCGATGTATTGTTCGAATCGGCCGCGTGGACTTACGGTGCCGCTTTGCTTGGTATCCTGTTGACCGGTGCCAGTGCCGACGGTGCCGCCGGCCTCGCGCAGATCCGCGCGGAAGGCGGTTGCACATGGGCGCAGGTTCCCGATACCGCCCGTGCCCAGGCGATGCCGCTGGCC
>CAWUJR010000602.1:0-2612 GCA_963922375.1 uncultured Robbsia sp. | reverse complement strand
CACCGGTGCAGACGCCGTCGTGGTCGCCGATGCCGCCGCCACCACGGCCGCCGCCTCGGCGCCTGGCTTCTGGCGATCCACCAGATAGTAATCCAATACCTTGCGTGCGATCGGGCCGGCGGTGGCCGCACCCCAGCCGCCGTTTTCGACAATCAGCGCGACCGCGATCTGGGGATTGTCGGCCGGTGCATACGCGGTGAACAGCGCATGGTCACGCAATCTCTCTGACAGCAGATGGGCATGATATTTGGCATTCTGTCCGATCGTGAAAACCTGTGCGGTACCGGTTTTACCCGCCGCCTGATACGCGGCGCCGGCAAACACCGCCTTCGCGGTCCCTTCGTTGACGACCCCGACCAATGCGCGTTTGACGATGTCGAAGTCGCTTTGCGGCACATCGATGCGATAACTCGCATTGGGCACGGTGGCCGTTTCCTGATGCGTCACCGGGTCTTCCAGATTCTTGACCAGGTGAGGCTTCATCACCACGCCGTTATTCGCAAGGGTCGCCATCGCATGGGCGAGCTGCAGGATCGTGTACGAGTTATAACCCTGACCAATTCCCAGGCTGACCGTTTCACCGTCGTACCAGCGCTGCTGCGCGGGCTTGCGGTAAGCGTGCATTTTCCAATCGGTGGAGGGCAGGATGCCGGTCGCTTCGCCCTGGATGTCGATGCCGGTCTTTTGACCAAATCCCCAAGGGGCCATGAATTTTGCAATCGCATTCACGCCCAGATCGTGCGCGAGCATGAAGTAATACGTGTCGTTCGATACCACCAACGACCGATACATATCGATCCAGCCCTGGCCGCTGGGGACGTCGTTGCGGAACTTGTGGCCCCCGAGCATGAAGAAACCGGGATCCTGAAAGCCCCAGTTCGGCGTGCGCTTATGCAACGACAATGCCGCCAGCGCCATGAACGGCTTATACGTCGAACCGGGCGGATAGGTGCCGCGTAACGGCCGATCCAGCAGAGGATGATCCGGGGAATTATTCAGTTCGTCCCAATTGGTCTGATCGATGCCATCGACGAACATGTTCGGATCGAAGCTGGGCGCGGAGACGAATGCCAGAATGTCGCCGGTCTTCGGTTCGATCGCGACCAACGCGCCGCGCCGACCGGCGAATGCCTGCTCGGCCACTTGTTGCAGGCCGATGTCGATCGACAGCACCAGATTGTTGCCGGCTTTCGCGGGCGTGCGCGACAGCGTGCGCACCGGCCGGCCGCCGGCAGTGACTTCGACTTCCTCGAAACCGGTCACGCCATGGAGCTCGGTCTCATAGCTCTGCTCGACACCGATCTTGCCGATGTAGTCGGTGCCGCGATAGTTGTTCGCATCCAGACGCGGATCGTAGTGGTCCGGGTCGTTGTCGTTGGTTTCGCTGGCTTCGTCGATCCGATCCTGGTCTTTCTGCGAAATGCGACCGATGTAGCCGATCACATGCGCGGCCGTCGGCCCGAGCGGGTATTCGCGGAACAGTCGGGCGCGTACATCGACACCAGGAAAGCGGAAGCGCTGTGCGGTAAACCGCGCGACTTCATCGTCGCTCAGACGGGTGAGAATCGGCAGACTCTCGAATTGCTTCGAATCTTCCTGCAGCTTGCGGAACCGGCGTCGGGCGCGGGCATCGATCGGCACGACTTGCGACAGATCGTCGATCATCTGCGGGAGCGGTCGGTCCAGTTTCGACGGCGTGATTTCCAGCGTGTACGCCGAATAGTTCTTTGCGAGCACCACGCCGTTGCGGTCGGTGATGATGCCGCGGTTGGGCACGATCGGGGCGACCGAGATCCGGTTCTCGTTCGCCTGCAATGCGTAGTGCGGGTAGCGATAGACCTGCAAATAGACGAAGCGCGCAACGATCAGGCCGAAGCACAGCACCACGAACAGCGCGCCCGCAGCGACTCGCAGGCGGAAGCGCCGCAAATGGGCGTCGGAGTTGTGGAATTCGGTCATGCGGCGCGGCGCTCTTCTCTAGATCGGCCGGGTGTCGTCGGGATCGACAGCGGCCTTTTGCGGGGCGATCAACAATGCGCTGACAATCGGCCAGATCAACGCTTCGACAAAGCCATCGGTCAGATAGAGCCAGCCGGGAAACGTCCCGTCGAACAACGCCCGCACCAGCACCGGTACGATGTTCGCGCCCACCAGTAACGGCAACACATGCAATGCCTGGATCCATGGCGGAAACGCCTGCATGCGCCGGTGAATCGTAATCGCCGCGAACGATAGCAGCGTGTACGCGAGCGCATGTTCGCCGAGCAGGTTGGCGTCGTGTACGTCCATCACGATGCCGAGCAGGAACGCGACACCGATACCGACACGTCGCGGCTGATGGATATTCCAGAACAGCAGTACCAATGCCAGCAAGTCCGGCACGCCGCCCAGTCTGCCCCAGGGCAGCATGTTCAGCAGCAAGGCGACCGCTAGGCTCACGATAATGAACCAGGGGCGCACCGGCTGCAGGATATATTGCGGTGGATTCATCGGGTCCGGATCAATGAGAAGGCTTGCCGGCAGCAGTGACAGCGCTCGCCTTCGCTGGCGACGTCGCCGCGGTAGAGGCCGACGCTGCTGCCGCCGATGCGGCCTTGGCCTTCGACGCATTA
>CAWUJR010000601.1:0-2621 GCA_963922375.1 uncultured Robbsia sp. | reverse complement strand
ATGTCGCCCGCCGCCCAGGCCAGATCGCCGATCCGCTGGAAGCCGAACATCGAGTAGAAGATGTAGAACGGAATCATCTGCTCGCCGTGCGTCGAATACGCGGTCGCGGCAGCGATCCAGTCGCTCATCCCGCCGGCTTCATTGATGCCTTCCTGCAGGATCTGACCGGTTTTCGATTCCTTGTAGAACATCAGCTGATCGCTGTCTTCCGGCACGTACTTCTGACCTTCCTGATTCCAGATACCGATCTGGCGGAACAGGCCTTCCATACCGAACGTACGCGACTCGTCGGGAACGATCGGCACGACGCGCTTACCCAGCGCCTTGTCCTTCAGCAGGATGTTCAAGATCCGCACGAACGCCATCGTCGTCGAGATCTCGCGGCCCGGCCCGGTGCCCTTGAGCACCGGTTCGAACGCCGTCAGTGCCGGCGTTTGCAGCTCGCCCTCGGCCTTTTGACGACGCGACGGCAGATAGCCGCCTAGCTCCGAGCGACGTTGACGCATGTACTCGAGTTCTTTCGAGCCTTCCTCGAACTTGATGTACGGCACGTTCGCGATCTCGTCGTCGCTGATCGGCAGACGGAATTGATCGCGGAACTTCTTCAACGCCTCCACCGGCATCTTCTTCTGCTGGTGGGTGATGTTCATCGCCTGACCGGACTCGCCCATCCCATAGCCCTTGATGGTCTTGGCGAGGATCACGGTCGGCTGACCGACGGTCTTCGTTGCGGCGTCGAAAGCGGCATAAATCTTGTGCGGATCGTGACCACCGCGATTCAGGTTCCAGATGTCGTCATCAGACCAGTCTGCGACCAGTGCCTTCAATTCCGGCGAATTGAAGAAATGCTCGCGCACGAATGCGCCGCTTTCCGACTTGTAGGTCTGATATTCGCCGTCGACGACTTCCATCATCCGACGCATCAGCGCACCGGTCTTGTCGCGGGCCAGCAGCGAATCCCAGCGGCTGCCCCAGACCAGCTTGATCACATTCCAGCCGGCGCCCCGGAACTCGCTTTCGAGTTCCTGGATGATCTTGCCATTGCCACGCACCGGACCGTCCAGACGCTGCAGATTGCAGTTGATGACGAAAATCAGGTTGTCGAGCTTTTCACGGCCGGCCATGCCGATCGCACCCAATGACTCCGGCTCGTCGGTCTCGCCATCGCCGAGGAACGCCCAGACCTTGCGGCCGTCGGTCTTCGCGATATCGCGGGCTTGCACATACTTCATGAAGCGCGCCTGGTAGATCGCCATGATCGGACCCAGACCCATAGACACTGTCGGGAATTGCCAGAAGTCCGGCATCAACCACGGGTGCGGATAAGACGAGATGCCCTGGCCACCCACTTCCTGACGAAAGTTGTCGAGCTGCGATTCCGTCAAACGGCCCAGCAGGAACGCGCGCGAGTACATGCCCGGCGACGAATGCCCCTGGAAGAAAATCAGGTCGCCGCCATGTTCGGCCGACGGTGCATGCCAGAAATGGTTGAAGCCGACGTCATACAGCGTGGCCGCCGATGAGAACGACGCGATATGGCCGCCAACGTTGGTATCCTTGCCGGCGCGCAGCACCATCGCCAGCGCATTCCAACGCGTATAGGAGCGGATACGGTGTTCGAGATCCTGATCGCCCGGAATCTTGGCCTGCTGGCTGACCGGGATCGTGTTGATGTACGGCGTGGTGGCAGAGAACGGCAGATGCTCGCCGTGCACGCGGGCGAATTCGATTTGTTTTTCGATCAGGTAGTGCGCACGCTCGGGGCCGGCGGCATTCAGCACGCCTTCGAGCGCTTCCAGCCATTCGCTGGTTTCCTGACGATCGTCGTCCTTACCGGCGGCGACGTATTTGATGACTTCCTCGGGCACTGCGGACATGGTTGTCTCCTCGTATGCGGGATCGCGCTGCCGGCGGTGTCAAGGCATGCGACGACCTCGCGCCAATTGCCGACGGACGCGGCGATTGTAAGAACGCCAGCGCAGCAGCGCAACAACAATTTTCAAATGACGAGATCGCATTTCATAATGCGGAAAATTATTGCGAAGCAGCACAAATTTTCCTACAGGGTGGGTGGCGGAAGAAGCATGGATCCTCACCAATCCGCCCGTTCGGCGCAGCATTCGTTCGCGAAAACCGGCGTCGCCTGCGATACAATCCGCCCATGTTGACCAATTGGTTGTTCACGCGTTTTTCCCGGAAGGCCAAGCCTGCCGAGTTCCCGCATGCCAAATTGCCGGCCCGCGGGCAACGCGACGCGCGTTCATGGCTATCGAATGCGTATTTGTACACGCCGCTGATCTCCATCATCGTCTTTATTGTCGTGATGGGCTTGATTCTATGGACGCTGACCCGGCGCGAGCAGATCCAGCAAGAAGACACGCTGTACCGGAATGTCGCCTGGGCGCAGCAGCAGATCCGTTTATCGCTCACCGATACGCAGGAACAGGCGGCCGCACTCGCTCGCGATATTGCCGCCGGCCACAGTAGTGCCGACGGGCTACGCCAACCGTCCGAGGAGATGTTGGCGGGCCACCCGGAGATTCTGCAACTCAGTTGGCTCGACACGAGCGGCGTGCAGAAATGGATCGCGGACCTGCCCCCGACGCCGTTGCCGCTGGCCT
>CAWUJR010000600.1:0-2622 GCA_963922375.1 uncultured Robbsia sp. | reverse complement strand
GCGCCGGCCCGCGTCGTACGCGAACGCCGGTTGGCAGGACCGCCACGCGGGCCGCAGCGGCAGATTCGGTCGGTGACTCGGATGCCTCGAAGGGCACGGCAGAAGCGTCGGTAGGCGCCATTTGAGTATTAGAGGTCAATGTGGCACGAGTGTCTGATCATGATGTTTATCATAGTCACATATTCGAGTGACGACACTGTGACATTTGCATGACTGTCACAAACCGCCTCACCATTTGGGATGCAATCTCTTCAACCTATTCAGCCGTCCATATGTCGATATTTCGGCGATGACGGCCTCTCGATGAGCATGGGGACGGCGATCATGGGACAATCCGACCGGGCGCGGCGGCGACAGCGACACCCGATACAGCAGGCGCAACAGGTTCAGTTGGAGCAATCGGCTTCGCATCATGCCACTCAATCTGCTTCTGAGCCTGCAACGCAGCCTGTCACTCGGGCTGCGTCGCATCGACAGCCGCCGGAAGCAAAGCAAGCAGATCGGACTCGAAAGATGGCGGAATCTCCAAAATTGTTGGCGGCAGTAGACCTGGGGTCGAACAGCTTCAGATTGATCGTAGGACGTTTGGAAGAGACTGCGGCCGGACACCAGATTCAGCCCATCGACGTCTTGCGCGAACCGGTGCGGCTCGGCGCGGGATTGACGGCAGACAAAATTCTCGACGAGGCCGCGCAGCAGCGCGGACTTGCCGCGCTCGAACGTTTCGGTGAGCGCCTGCGCGATTTCCATCCGGACCGCGTGCGCGCGGTCGCCACGAATACACTCCGCGTGGCGAAGAACGCCCCCGACTTCTTGACGCGTGCGCGCGATGCGCTGGGCTTCCCGATCGAAGTGATCGCGGGGCGCGAAGAGGCGCGACTGATTTATGCCGGTGCGGCACATACGGTTCCGCCGATCGGCGGCAAACGACTGGTGGTGGACATCGGCGGCGGCTCGACGGAGTTCATTATCGGTGAAGGGTATGAACCGTTGCTGATGGAGAGTCTCTATGTCGGCTGCGTCAGCCACAGCCGGATGTTTTTTGCCAACGGCGATGTCGACGACTACGCGATGCGACAGGCGGTCCTGGCCGCACGCCGTGACATCGAAATCATCGCCGGCAGTTATAAAGAAATGGGGTGGGAACAGTCGATCGGCTCGTCCGGCACCGCGCGCGCGCTGGCGGAATTGATTGAGGACAACGGCTTCAACGATCACGGCGTGTCGCACGGCATCACGCGCAGCGGCCTGGACAAATTGCGTCGGGCACTGGTGAAAGGCGGGGGGGCGCAGGGATCGAAGCTGAGCGGGCTGAAGGCGGACCGGGTGCCGGTACTACCGGGGGGGCTGTCGATCATGATTGCCGTCTTCGACGAATTGGGCATCGATTACGCCGATACCACCGACGGCGCATTGCGCCTGGGCGTGCTGTACGACTTGATGGGACGCTCGTCGCATCAAGACATGCGCGCGGTAACGGTCGAAGGATTCATGCGTCGCTATTCGGTGGATCGCAAGCAGGCGCAGCGCATCGGTGCGCTGGCGGTCAGCCTGTACCAGCAATTCGACGACGCCGATGTTGGCGTGCGCGAGGAAGGCATGGTGTTCCTGTCGTGGGCGGCGGCACTGCATGAGATCGGTTTGTCGATCGGGCACAGCGCGTATCACAAGCACTCCGCCTATATTGCAAGTAATGCCGACATGCCCGGTTTTTCGAGAACCGACCAGGCCCGATTGGCGGCATTGTTGATCGGACACGTCGGCAAGCTCGGCAAGTTTGCGCATGCAAGCAATGTCGATTGGTTGCTGCTGTTTTGTCTGCGTACTGCGGTGCTGCTGTGTCGCCGACGCGTGGACGTGGCGTTGCCGGAATTGACGGTGCGTGAGACGCGGCAGGGGTATGAGCTGGTGCTGCCGCGTGCATGGGCCGATGCGAATCCGCTGACCGATTACAGCCTGATACAGGAAGCGGCCGAATGGAGTCGGGTCGGACGCGGATATCGGATCGTCTACGCGATGTAGACGCGGTCTAAGGAACTCACAGGCGTTTGCGGAACGTGCCGTTCTCGAACGTCGTCCGGACCGTGAATCCCAGCTTTCGATACACCCGCGCGGCGCCCGGATTGTCTTCTTTGACGTGCAGAAACGCGGTTCGCCCGCTATTCAGAATGTGTTGCGTCGCCTGGGTCACCAAGAAAGGGGCGTACCCGCGTCCCTGATGGTCCGGATGCGTGCAGACACCGCTGATCTCGACGAAACCGTCGAGTCGCATCCGCTCCCCGGCCATCGCCACCAGCTTGCCGTTTTCGTCATGGATGCCGATATAGCGGCCGAGCGATACCGTTTGCGCGGTCATCGGACCGGGGCGGGTAAGCTCGGCCAACGCCAGCATCTCAGGTCCGTCATCGCGCGTCAGCTCACGAATCGATGGCGTCGCACCCGCATCGGCTTTGTTGCCCTGCCGTGAAGCGATCGATGCCGCCGCGACGAAGCTCGCGCGCTCGCAGGTCATCTGGATCAATCCGAAGCGGGACACCACCTCCCATGGCGCTGGCGGCATCCCGGGAGCGATCGCGAATATCCCTACCGTTTCCGCGTTGTCGACGAATGCCGTGAGCGCCG
>CAWUJR010000599.1:0-2625 GCA_963922375.1 uncultured Robbsia sp. | reverse complement strand
CCGCTGAGCGTGCCGTTAGCCGTGAAGCTGGATTCATAGCCCGGCAGCGCGTACGTGCGCACATCGGCGGGGGCTGCCTGGGTATAACCGCCCGGACGCGCGCTGACGAACGGCGCGTCGCCGAAGGGCAATTGCCAGTTGTGCTCGCTGTTGTCGTAGTTGTTGTAGTGATATTCGCCCGAGTAGGTGACTTGGACCTCGGGTGCGCTCTGACCTTGCCAACTGTTCTGATTGAGCGTGGCAGGCGCGGCGATGTTCCCCGTCGCGGCGACCTGACTCCAGTAATTCTGGAACGTGCCGACCGACGACGCGTTCAGATTGCCCCCCGCTACAATCTGCGCCTCCGGACTGATGGAAGCGATCGTGTTCGCGACCGCCACACCGGTGTAAGTCGTGTACTGGTAGCCGCTGTTCCATTGGCCGCCATGCGGCGGCTCGGTGTAAGCGCCGCCGATGAGTGTCGGGTCGCCCTCGCTGACCCAGCCGACGTCCTGTCCGCTGCACGCTTCCATATGGATCGCCGTACAGCCGGACATGCTGATGTCGAGGCTCGCCAGTAACGCCGGATCGACCGACGACGTGAAACCGGTGGTGGTCATCACGCGCCGGGTGTTGGTCACCAGGTTCGCGTCGATGGCCATATCGCCTTGCGACTGAATCAATGCGGACTGGTTGTGGACGAGATTCGCATTGATGTAATTGCCGTTCGCATCCAGGCCGCCCGCGAGGACGACCTTGCCGAGACCGTAAATAGCGGTGTTTGCCTGCGTATCGGTCGCGGTCGTGTCGTCCCGGTTCTCGATGTCCGGTGCCAGCAACGCGAGCGTGCCGGCACTGTCCGTCGCGCCGATCAGCGCGCTCGTGCCTAGATTCGACAGCGTTTGCGTGGCATTCAACGTGACGCTGCCGCCGACGATCGTGCCGGTATTGGTCAACGTGTTCGAGTGCGTGGTCAGCAGACCGCCTGCCGACAACGTCCCGCTGTTGCCGATGTCGCCCGCCGTGATCGAGAAGGCATTCGCGGCCAACAGCGCCCCGCCATTGGTGAAGGTGCCCGGCAGCGTAAACGTCAGATCGTGTCCCGCACTGAAGCTATACGCTGACGATGTGGTGAAACTGCCCTGCAGGTTCAGCGTCAGATCGTTGACCGCGCTGTAGGTGCCGCCGCTCGCCAGCGTCGTCGTGCTGAGCGCCAAGTTGCGTGTGGCATTGATCCGCCCGTTGGTCGCGGTCAGGACGTGGGTGGCAATGCCCACGTCGCCGGTCGTGTTTGCAACGTTGCCGATCTCGCCGCCGGTGTCGTCGAGATTGCTGGTATTGATCTGCAGGTTCGCGCCGCTGAGTTGGCCGCCTTGTGTGTTCCCGATCGATGTGGCGCTCAGCGTCACGTCGCCATTGCCGCTGATCGATCCCATGCCCGATGCGCCGGCGGCATTGCTGTTGGCGATCTGACTGCCGCCATCGATCGTGGTCGCACCGTTTCCGGTGTTGGTGATGGCGCCACCGGCATTGTCGATCGACGCGGCGCTGACGTTGAGCGTACTGCCGCTTACCGCCCCCCCTGCGCCAATAACGCCGCCCGCATTGAGCAGCGCGCCACCGCTCACAGCGGACAAGCCGGTGCCCGACGACAACTGTCCATTCGTATTGTTCAGCGTCTGCTGCACGATCGCGGACAGCACATCCTGCGACGCAAGCGTGCCGCCGGTGTTGTCGAGACTGCCGACCGATAGCACCGCCTGCCCATTGGTGACGATCTTGCCGCCGACGTTCGTCAGCGATAGGGTGCTGCTTCCGGCGTTGCTGCTGCCGCCTCCAGCGCCAATCGTCAGCGTGCCGCTGCCCGTGTGGGTGATCGTGCCCCCGTTGTTATCCACCAAAGCGGACGCGAGCGTCAGGTCCGTACTATTTGTCTGGATCACGCCGCCATTGGCGTTATCGAGCGTCCCGCTCACGCCGAGGCCCATCGTCCCGCTGCCCAGTTGCGTGATCGTGCCGCCTTCGTTTGTCAGATTCGTCGCGGTGACGGCCAGCTGGTTCGTCGCGATGCGGCCGCCGGTGTCGTCGATACGGCTGGCCGACAGATTCGCCAGCCCATTCGTCACGATCGTGCCGCCGACGTTCGTCAGCATCCCGGTGCCCTGCTGCGCATCGATCGTCAGCGTGCCGGTACCGGCATGCGTGATCGTGCCGCCATTGTTGTTCAGCGTCGACGGTGCCAGCGTCAGGTCCGTGCTATTGGTCTGGATCACGCCCCCGTTCGAATTGTCGAGCGCGCCGCTGACCCCCACGGTCATCGCTGCGGTGCCGACCTGGGTCAGCGAGCCGCTATGATTCGTCAGATTTGTCGCGCTGATATCGATCTGGTTCGCGGTGATCGTGCCGCCGCTATTGTCGAGTTGCGGCACCGTGACCGACACGGTATTGGCGCTGATCGTCCCTGTCGTATTGGTCAACGCCGCGGCATTCGCGGTGAGCATCGCGCCGCTCAACGTGCCGCCGCTGTTGTCGAGCGTACCCGACGTGGTCACTGCGAGATGCTGCGCGCCGGTGACGGTGCCGCTATTGCTCAGCGACGCCGCGTTGATCGTGGCATCGCCGTTTCCGCCGATCACGCCGCCGACT
>CAWUJR010000598.1:0-2628 GCA_963922375.1 uncultured Robbsia sp. | reverse complement strand
GCGGCGGCGCATCACCGTGCAACTCCGCCAGAATGGCCAGCGCATCGGTATGTCCTTCGTATAGCTTGCCCAGACTGACGTCGGTGCCTGCCACTGCGGCCAGCCTCCGCCAACGCGCCAGCGTGGCACCATTGCCGCGGCCGGGTAGCGGCGGGCGGTCGACACCCGCGTCGATCAGTTTCGCAAACGCCTGGCCCAATGCCGCGCTGTCGGACGACAGCGCCGAGCCATGGCTGCCTGCAGCGCCCGCGCTGCTTGCGCCCTGAAGTTCGCCAAGCACTTGCTGCAACCGGGCCAGCATCGCTTCGGAATCGACGCGACCCCGATCGGCGTCGGCATCGATGTCTGCACGAGAAAGCGCCCGCCTATCGCGAGAATCGCCCCTCTCGGCGTCCGCGTACTGCGCCGCCGACATCGTCAAATTATTCGCATCGCTTATCTTTTTGTCGTCAATCATGCCTGCATGCTTATTGTGTCCCGCCGTTCGTCGTGCCCGGAGTGACGTCGTCACCGCCCAGTGGTACGGCTAAGAGCAAAACTCATTCCCGCTCGACAACCCTCGCCGCGTTGGCATTCATCGCGGCCGAATACCCCCGTCGGTCGGCCCTGCAACCGGTTATAATGTTGGGCTTTTCCGGCGTCGCTTCGGTAATAGGCGATGCCGTCCGCCCCCAGGTCAACCACTGCGAACGGCGCTGATGACGATGAACCCCACGAAAAAAGTATTTATTAAGACGTACGGCTGTCAAATGAACGAGTACGACTCGGACAAGATGGTCGACGTCCTTGGCGCCTCGCACGGCTTGGTGCAGACGCATTCGGTCGACGATGCCGATGTGATCCTGTTCAACACCTGCTCGGTCCGTGAAAAAGCGCAGGAGAAAGTGTTCTCCGAACTGGGCCGTGCACGCGCGTTGAAGGAAGCGAATCCGGACCTGATCATCGGTGTGGGCGGCTGTGTCGCCAGCCAGGAAGGGGCATCGATCGTCGCCCGCGCGCCGTATGTCGATGTGGTCTTTGGCCCGCAAACGCTGCACCGCCTGCCTGGCATGATCGACGCGCGCCGTAAGAGCGGGCGCTCACAAGTGGACATCTCGTTCCCGGAAATCGAGAAATTCGATCATTTGCCGCCCGCCCGCGTTGATGGGCCGAGCGCGTTCGTCTCGATCATGGAAGGTTGCAGCAAATACTGTAGCTACTGTGTCGTGCCCTACACGCGGGGTGAGGAAGTTTCCCGGCCGCTCGACGACGTGCTGACCGAGATCGCCGAATTGGCGGCGCAAGGTGTGCGCGAAGTCACGCTGCTGGGGCAAAACGTCAACGCCTACCGGGCACCGGTATCGAAACACGGTACCGATCTGGTCGATTTTGCGTCGCTGATCGAATTCGTCGCTGATATTCCCGGTATCGAACGCATCCGTTACACAACGTCGCATCCAAAGGAATTCACGCAACGCCTGATTGATGCGTACGCCACGGTGCCGAAACTGGTCGATCATCTGCATCTCCCCGTCCAGCATGGGTCCGACCGAATTTTGATGGGCATGAAGCGCGGTTATTCCGTGCTCGAATACAAATCGATCATTCGCAAACTGCGGGCAATTCGACCGAATCTGTCGGTTTCCACCGACTTCATCGTCGGCTTTCCCGGCGAAACGGATGAGGACTTCGACAAATTGATGGGGTTGGTCGATCATATCGGCTATGACACCAGCTATTCGTTCATCTACAGCCCTCGGCCGGGCACGCCCGCCGCCAATCTCCACGACGATACGCCGCACGCGGTCAAGCTGAAGCGACTGATGCATCTGCAAGCGACCATCGAGGCGAACGTGCGCCGCATCAGCGATTCGATGGTGGGTAGCGTGCAACGCGTGCTGGTCGAAGGGCCGTCGCGCAAAGATCCGAACGAACTGCATGGCCGTACCGAGAACAACCGCGTCGTCAACTTCCCGGCATCGCCGGCGGCGTTGTCGCGACTGCCTGGCCAGATGATCGACGTTTTGATCGACCAGGCCTTCCCGCACTCGCTTCGCGGTACCATCGTGACACGGGATGCGGACGCAGCGGCGTAATACCATGCTGGCGGCCCTGGCGGCCGCCATTCATCTCGTTTTTTCTGACACGAAATCTAGGAGAAGGACGGCTCCCTGCTCTTGAAAATTACTCAAGAAGAATTCACTGCTCCCCGCGACGACAATGCCCGTCTCGCGAATCTTTGCGGCCCGCTCGACGAAAACCTGCGGCAAATCGAACAGGCGCTCGACGTGACGCTCGCACGACGCGGTCACCGGATTGCGGTGCGCGGCCGGAATGCGAAAATCGCCGTGGCCGCGCTCGAGAATTTCTACAACCGCGCGCGCCAGCCGTTATCGATCGACGATGTGCAACTGGCATTGGTCGAGGCACGGCATCCGGGCGCCGACATTCTGGTCAGTGCCGCGCGCGCGAGCAAAACTCGCTCGAAAGCGGCGAATCTGGTCTCCTCTCCCGACGACGCCATCGAAGCGGATCGGCGCGGCAATGCCGACGATGCCGGTCAGGCCGGCTATGCATACGGCAGTATCGACCGGGGTGCGGATAAAAGCGCCAACGACGAAGGCGCGCTGCAGACGCTGGCGGCGGTGC
>CAWUJR010000597.1:0-2629 GCA_963922375.1 uncultured Robbsia sp. | reverse complement strand
CCGTGGACGGCCACCGGTACCGGCCGCATCGTTCCCGATCCTGTATGAGGATGCGCATCTGCTGGTGATCGACAAGCCGGCGGGCGTGGCGGTCCACGGCGGCAGCGGCGTCAGCTACGGCGTGATCGAGCAGTTGCGTCGCGCGCGCCCCGATGAACGCTTTCTGGAACTGGTGCACCGGTTAGATCGGGAGACGTCCGGCGTGCTGATGCTCGCGAAGAAGCGCTCCGCGTTGACGCACCTGCATGCGCAGTTGCGAGATAACCAGACCGACAAGCGCTACCTGGTCTGCGTGCATGGCGATTGGCGCGATCCGAAGCGCGTCGTCAAGGCGGCGCTCCACAAGTACGTGAATGCCGACGGCGAGCGCCGCGTGACGGTGGACCCGAATGGGCAGGCCTCGCATACGATTTTCTCGCTGCTCGAACGTTTTGAAGGCGTCGGCGAAGACACTGGCTATGCGCTGCTCGAGGCGCAGTTGAAAACCGGTCGCACCCATCAGATTCGAGTGCATCTCGCGCATCTGGACATGCCGATCGCCGGCGACGATAAATATGGCGATTTCGCGCTGAACAAGGCATTGGCGCGTTCCGGCGCGACGCCGGGCATCAAGCGGATGTTCCTGCACGCGGCGCGTCTGCGCGTCACGCATCCAGCCAGCGGCGAACCCATTCAGTTCGAGGCATCGCTGCCGCCGGAATGCGATCGGTTCTTGCAACAGCTACGCGCGCAGGGACCGCAGCACACCAAGCATTCCCCGCCTTTAACCTGATTTACGCGATGGACGCACGCGATGGCTAGAAATAGATTTGATTTGATCGTCTTCGACTGGGACGGCACCCTGAGCGACTCCACCGCGCACATTGCGCAAAGTCTGCAAGCGGCTTGCCGCGATTTGCGTCTGCCGGTGCCGGCAGCGGATGCCGCGCGTTACGTCATCGGTCTTGGATTGCGCGATGCGCTCGAAACGGTGGCGCCCACGTTGGCACCCGCCGATTATCCGCGTCTGGTCGAACGTTACCGCTACCATTTTCTGACCGGCGAACCCGATCTGGCGTTGTTCGACGGCGCGCGAGACATGCTCGAAAGCCTGCGTGCCGAGGGGTATTTTCTCGCCGTGGCCACCGGCAAGAATCGCGTTGGACTGAATCGGGCACTGGCGCAGACGCAGTTGACGACGGTATTCGACGCGACGCGCTGCGCCGACGAGAGTTTCTCCAAGCCCCACCCGGCAATGCTGCACGAGTTGACACGTGAACTGGGTCAGGAAAACGACCGCACCGTCATGATTGGCGACACGACGCACGATCTGCAGATGGCGATCAATGCCGGCGTCAGTCATGTCGCGGTCACCTACGGTGCGCACAGTCCGGAGCCGCTGCGCGCGTTGCAACCGGCATTCTGTGCGGACAGCGTCGCGGAACTGAGCGATTGGTTGCACGCCAACGGTTAAGCGCCGATGTGGTGAACGGACGGGGCGTCGCGTGGACAGGCGCGGTCGCGACGCCATCGCCAGCGATGGCAGTCACCACCACGATGATGGTAATGATAGGCGGGGAGAACGAGGCAGATGAACGACAACGGATCGAATCAAGACGTACATCACGAATCGACGGGACCAAATCATGGATCGACCAAGCTGAATGGCGGCGGGGTCGATGGCAAGCCGGGCTGGGAGCGGGAGGCACTGCGCACGATCGCGCTGGCGTCGATCAAGGAGCAGCGCGCTGCGCGCCGCTGGCGGATTTTTTTCCGATTCGCGTGGCTGCTGATTCTTGTTCTGTTCATCGTCGGCTTGTATCGGCTGACGGATGACGACAAGGCCGTGTCGAGCGGTCGGCACACGGCATTGGTGTCGCTGAACGGCACGATTGCCGCGGACAGCGACGCGAGTGCGGACAACATCGATACCGCACTCGAGGCCGCGTTTGCCGACGCCGATACGGCGGCTGTGGTGCTGCAGATCAACAGCCCGGGCGGCAGTCCGGTGCAGGCGGGGATCATCTATCGCGACATCCGCCGGTTGCGCGCCGCGCATCCGAAGATTCCGCTCTATGCGGTGATTGGCGACGTGGGCGCCTCCGGTGCGTATTACGTTGCCGCTGCAGCGGACAAGATCTATGTGGATCAGGCCAGTATCGTCGGGTCGATCGGGGTGATCATGGAGAGCTTCGGTTTCACCGGTCTGATGGACAAGCTGGGTGTCGAACGGCGCGTGCAGACGGCAGGCATCAATAAGGCAACGGGCGATCCGTTCTCGCCGGAAACGGATGGACAGAAGCAGCATTTGCAGCAGATGCTCGATCAGATCCATCAGCAGTTCATCGACGCGGTCAAGACGGGGCGCGGCAGCCGCCTGCATGAAACGCCGGACACGTTCACCGGTGCGTTCTGGACCGGTGCGCAGGCGGTGCAAATGGGGCTGGCCGATGGCTTTGGCGACACCGATTCCGTCGCACGCGATGTCGTCAATGCGAAAGACGTCGTCGACTTCAGCGTAAAAGAAAGTCTCACCGACCGCGTCGCACGTCGCATCGGCACGTCGATCGGGATCAGTTCGGTGGGCGCGCTGTTGAATCGCTCGCTGCAGTTGCACTGATCGGGATGCATTCGCTCGGCGCGCAACGAT
>CAWUJR010000596.1:0-2654 GCA_963922375.1 uncultured Robbsia sp. | reverse complement strand
GGACTCGGGCGGGTCACGACGGCCCGTCGGCGCTGATCGCGGATCGCGAGCATCGCGGCAAACCATGCCATCGATGTCGACGCGGTGATGGCCACCGGCGAGATGTTGATGCACAGCAACGTCACCACCGCCATGTAAAAACCGTTGAATCCCAGCAAGCCCATATAGGCAAGCCCGATCGTCAACGCGACCAGACCGCTTTGGATTGCCACGCCGGCCCAGCCCGGGAAATCGAACGTGTCGCCCACGTGCTGCGTGAGCATGGACACCAGTTCGTTGTCCCGATACTTCTGATGCAACACGTCGTTCGGCGTGCCGAGCAGCAGATCCATCGGATCGAGGTCCATCAGGAAAACGTAGCCCGATGTCCGGTGCGTGATACTAATGTTCTCGATGTTCTTTTCTTTACCCTTCTCGTAATAAAACGTGTTCAGCAGATTCCCGACGATCAACAGGAACAGCACGGTGAACAAGCCGAGATTGACCTTGCTGAGGCCTCTGCGGAAGAAAAACACCGGGATCATCAGCACGATGACCAGCGACATTTTCGACAGCGAGATCATGAATCCCGCGGCGAGAAAGAAGTACAGCAGCTTGCGTCGCCCATCCAGGTTTCGATCGAAGATGGCAATCGCAAACGTGGTCGCTAACAAGGATGCGAAGAACCCTGCCTCGCGAGACAATCCGCTGACGCGCTTCAACAAGAAAATCTCGTAGAAGTTGGTGAAGGACGGTCCGGCGAACGGTCCCCAGATCAGCGTACTGATATTGGTCGGCCCAATCGTATAGGCCATGCCCGGGTCCACATAGCTGAAACCAAATTGGAACAGGCCCCAGACTACATTGAAGATCATGTAGCCATAGAGGTAAAACTGCTTCCGATCGTACGCAAAGAAGCTGTACGACACGACCACGGCAATACTGAGAATCCGCGCCGCCAACCCGAGCGAGAACGCAGCACACGCGCACGCCACCACGAATGCAAAGAAAATCATGCCATCGCGCGGCTTGATGACCCGCCCCAGATATTTGTAAAACTCCGGGTCAAGCAGCGGGAACAGCACGTAGAAATAGAGCGTCGAGCCGCCGATGAACGGCGACAACACCGTACAGGTCAGCGTCAGGAAAAAAACGTGAGATATTAACTTTGAATACATGATTCAGCGTGGCCCATTTGCACGGCGAACGACCCGATCCTGCCGGGCGCGTTGATGCGCTCGTTGATGCTTTATTATCGTGTCCGCCTCGCCCTGCATCATGCGGGCCGCAACGGTGTCAATTTCAGTGATCCCTGTATTGCATCCATCACATGGTCGTCGTCGAAGTTCCGCGACATCTGGCTCGTGCCCGACGTATCCAGCAATTGCTGGCGGTTCAACAGATCGGCGATCTCCTGCACATTCGAGCAATCGGTGATCATCGCATTGCCGAACGTTTCCGACAGCCAGCGCGCGAACGACGATCGCATCGAAATGACCGGCGTATCCAGGCTCAACGCAAACATCACGCTGCCGCTCGCAATCATGTCGGCTTCCTTACTGCACAGCACCAGCGCCGTGGCCTCTCGCACCAGCTTCTGCGCCGCACCTTCGGACAGAAATTTCGGGTAAATGACAACGTTGCTACCGCCCAACTGACGCAAAAACGCCAGATAATCCTCGTCCGCGCAAGGCCCACAGACCGCCAAACGCACGCCGGGCGGCAAAATCTCGAGCAATGCGTGAATATTCTTGTACGGCATGATACGGCCGAAGATCACGTAATACTTGTCGCCCAGGTGCTGCAGCTCTTCCGGCAGACCTTGCTGCGGCACTTCGCGATACATCGGGTGCGGAATGTAGTCCCGCTCTTTGCCTGCCAGATGACCCGAATGCACCCATACGGCGCTGAAGACGCGCTCATACAGGTTGACGATTTTTTCGACCAGCCCGTGCGAGCGTTCGCTAGTGGAATGCGGCACGATATTGTGTCGTACGAAAACGGTCTGCCGTGATTTCATCCGGCAAAGGAATGCCCATAGGAACTGCCTGACCACGCCCTTCGGCGTGACCCGACCGGTCTTCTGATCGATGAAGGCATTGTCCGTCCAGTTCGACACGACCAGATCGTATTGCACCCCTTTCTCGCTGTGCACCAGTTGACGCAGTGTGGGCGCGTCCACCACCCTCCCGAAGCGACTCAGGATGCGCTTCATGTTCTCGGTATATTCGTTATTCGAACCGTCGAAAGGGCTGTAGCCAATGACCCTTTCAGACTTTGTCGGCTTTTGCATTACACCATCCATTTTCAGCGACGTTCCACGGAATATACGGAATACATGGCATCAGCCCTCAATCTCACACTTCTCATCGGCGAATCCGCCAAGCCCAATAATTGATCCAGTCCACATCGGGTGTCATCCGACCATAACAGAGGATGAACACCGCCAATACGATCAACGTAAAGGTGAACCGCGACCGGAACATCGGTTGCACGACAACCAGACGCGACCAAAAATAGATGTCGATCCCGACTCCCAGCAACGCTCCCGCTAATACCTCAAGCAGCGTGTGCGCACCGCGCAATCGCGCCACGGCGATCACCACGCACATGCCATAGCCTGCTATCCGGCCGGCCCATGCCCATCCACTGATGCCGGCGGCCACGCTGAGCGC
>CAWUJR010000595.1:0-2658 GCA_963922375.1 uncultured Robbsia sp. | reverse complement strand
TTCGCGCGCATGGCAACGCCGCGCGCATGCGAGCGACAGCAACGCGCCGAATCGTACGCAAGTGCTTGACCCCTTTGCGCTTTCCTCATATAATCCCCGGTTTCCGCGCGTTGTGCGCGGGACTTTTAGTATCACGAGTGAGGTTCAACAATGTACGCGGTCATAAAAACCGGTGGCAAGCAACATAAAGTTGTCGTCGGCGAAAAATTGAAAGTAGAACAGATACCGGCAGACATTGGCGCTGAAATCACGCTCGACCAGGTGCTCGCAATTGGAGAAGGCGAATCGATTAAGTTCGGTACGCCGCTGGTCGAAGGTGCTTCCGTCAAGGTAACTGTCATTGCCCACGGACGTCACGACAAAGTGACGATTTTCAAGATGCGCCGTCGTAAGCACTACCAGAAGCACGCTGGCCATCGTCAGAATTACACGCAACTGCGTATCGAAGCGATCGAAGGCTAATCCTTCCGTTTTCTCGATATTGGTTTCGTCAATGGCGTGATGCACGCCTAGGAGTTCAAACATGGCACACAAAAAAGCAGGCGGGTCATCCCGTAACGGCCGCGATTCGGAATCGAAGCGCCTCGGCGTGAAGGTTTACGGCGGCCAAGCGATCAACGCGGGCGGCATTATCATCCGTCAGCGCGGTACGCGCGTTCATGCCGGCGCTAACGTCGGTATCGGCAAGGATCACACGCTGTATGCATTGGCCGATGGCCACGTGCAATTCGGCGTGAAGGGCGCGGCGAAGAAGTCGTACGTGACCGTCCTGCCGGTGGCAGCAGCCTAAGGTAGATCGGAGCCGACTGCGTCCATGCCGGCGGCGACGATAACGACGACATCCTGAGACTCTGTTTGCAGAGGCTGGCATGTCGTCGCAGGCCCCGCTCGATGCGGGGCTTTTTTTTTCTAGAACGTTTTTGAGCCCCTCCCACTGGACAGAACGATGAAATTCATTGATGAAGCGAGAATCGAGGTCCTGGCCGGCGATGGCGGCAATGGCAGTGCGTCGATGCGTCGCGAAAAATTCGTGCCGTTTGGCGGCCCGGACGGCGGCGACGGCGGTCGTGGCGGCAGCGTGTACGCGATCGCGGATCGCAATATCAACACGCTGATCGATTATCGCTATGCGCGTAAGCATCAGGCCCGTCGCGGCGAAAACGGTCGCGGCGCGGATTGCTACGGTAAAGGCGGCGAAGATATCCAGCTGCGCATGCCGGTTGGCACGACCATCACGGATATGGACACCGGCGAATTGATCGCCGATCTGACCGAACATAATCAGGTCGTGACCTTGGCGCTTGGCGGCGCGGGCGGCCTGGGCAATATCCATTTCAAGTCGAGCACGAACCGTGCGCCACGCCAGAAAACGGACGGTGCGGTCGGCGAGAAGCGGATGATCAAGCTCGAGTTGAAGGTGCTGGCCGACGTGGGCCTGCTCGGTATGCCGAATGCTGGCAAGTCGACGTTCATCGCATCGGTCTCGAATGCGAAGCCGAAGATCGCCGACTATCCGTTCACGACGTTGGCGCCGAATCTGGGTGTGGTCCGGGTGGCCGCCAGCAAGAGTTTTGTGATCGCCGATATTCCGGGTTTGATCGAGGGTGCGGCGGAGGGGGCGGGCCTCGGGCACCAGTTCCTGCGCCATTTGCAGCGGACCGGTTTGCTGCTGCATATCGTCGATATTGCGCCGTTCGATGCGGGGGTGGACCCGGTCGTGGAAGCGCAGGCTATCGTCAATGAGCTGCGCAAATACGATGAGGCGCTGTTCGACAAGCCGCGCTGGTTGGTGCTGAACAAGGTCGATATGCTGAGCCCCGAAGATCGCGAAGCGCGCCTGGAGGATTTCAAGACGCGTTTCGGTTGGGATGGTCCGATATTCGAGATTTCGGCGCTGAGCGGCGAAGGATGCGAAGGACTGATCTACGCGATCTACGACCATCTGGTCGAGCACGGCGCGGCAGGCCGCGAAGAGGATGCCGAGGAATTGGCCGCTGATCCGCGCTTCCGCGACGTTCCCCCTGTCGTGCCCCCGGCGCGCTGAGGAGACTGCCCGTCATGCGCTCGGTCATTGAGAACGCGAAGCGTCTCGTCGTCAAAGTGGGTTCCAGCCTGGTGACCGATGACGGTCGCGGTCTGGACCGCGCGGCCATCGGCCGGTGGGCCGAGCAAATTGCCGCGTTGCGTCGTGACGGCAAGGAAGTGGTGCTGGTCAGTTCCGGCGCGATCGCCGAGGGCATGCAGCGCCTGGGTTGGGCGCGTCGGCCGAAGGTCATCGACGAACTGCAGGCAGCGGCAGCGGTCGGCCAAATGGGATTGGCGCAGGTCTATGAGAGCTGCTTTGCCGCGCACGATGTGCGGACGGCGCAGATTCTGCTGACGCACGCCGATTTGGCCGATCGCGAACGCTATCTGAACGCGCGATCGACGCTGACGACCTTGCTGCGCCTGGGGGTCGTGCCGATCATCAACGAGAACGATACCGTTGTCACCGACGAAATCCGTTTTGGCGACAACGATACGTTGGGTGCGTTGGTCGCGAACCTGATCGAGGGCGATGCGCTGGTGATTCTGACCGATCAAACCGGTCTTTATACAGCGGACCCGCGCAAGGACCCGTCGGCCACCTTGGTGCAGGAAGCCGATGCGGGCGATCCG
>CAWUJR010000594.1:0-2660 GCA_963922375.1 uncultured Robbsia sp. | reverse complement strand
GTCGCCAAAGGCGGCGACCCGGCGCGGACCGCGCAATTGGTCACGTCGCATTTCCTGCCGTACACCGATTTCCGGCGCACCGCCCGTTTGGCGACCGGTGATGCATGGAAGACGGCAACGCCGCAGCAACAGGACCAGATTGCCACGCAGTTCCAGGCGCTGCTGGTCACCGTCTACGCTGCGCAACTCACTCAGATTCAGGGTCAGAACATTCAGTTCCAATTCGATGCGCCGGTGGCCGCGCCGGGTTCGAGCGATGTGGTGATCGGCAGCAAGGTGCACACGAGCACCGACGATCTGACCACCCGCTACCGACTCGAGAAAACGCCCGAAGGGTATAAAGTGTATGACATCGATTTGATGGGCATCTGGCTGATTCAGGTTTATCGCCAGCAATTTGCGAATCAGTTGAACCAAGGCGGCATCGATGGTTTGATCAAGTTCCTGACCGCGCATAACGCGCGCGGCGCGGGCTGAGGCACCCTATCGGGCAGCGCGCGTTGCCCGCTGCCGAATGCAACGCGGTCTTCCGTGCGAGATCGTGTTGCATTCCGACGAGCCTGCTAAATGGTGTTTTGTCGGATTTCGCAGTAAGGTGGGGATAGCTGCATCCAAAACGCCTTTGCGCATCGCGCGCGAAAGGCGGACCGCCAAAATGGGTCCCCGGCCGAAAATGCCGGAAAGCATTGAATGCAAAGCATTGTCGGTACGATTGACCGCATTTACAGCAACTGTACCGTTCGGTAACGTCGGTCCCTTACAATAGGCGGCATTGCATTCTTTGCCGTCATACTGACGCCACATTTATACGCTGGCTTTCTGCAGCGCTAGCAAATCTCGGCTATATTTCGGCTTTGCTAATTCGCGTATGGTTCACTCATGCTGCCGAAACCCCGCACTTGGGACGCCCGTCTGGCTCGCCGGATGATCATGCCCCTGGTGACCACTCCTGTCACACCTAATCACCTGACGACGGTTCGCCTGCTCGTCGGGCTGGCTTGTGCGCTCGCGTTTTCCGCAGGTGGTTATATGTGGAGCAATCTGGGCGCGTTGCTGCTGGTGGCCTCCAATGTGATCGATCATGCCGATGGCGAGTTGGCCCGGGTCAGCGGCAAAACCAGCCGAATCGGTCATCTTTACGACTTGGCTGCAGACGCGCTGGTGACCGTATTATTGTTTGGCGGCATCGGTGCCGGCGTGGCGGCGACTTCGAGCAGTGCGTTTGCACAGCACGCCACCGCCGCCGGGATGGTGGCGGGGATGGCCGTCGCGGCGATTTTCTTCATGCGCATGCGCATCGAAGACATCGTCGGTAAATCCGGCACGGCCCAACCCAGCTGGGGCGGCTTCGAGCTGGAAGACATTCTTTATCTCATGCCGCTGGTCACGCTGTTTGGTGGCCTGCAGACGTTCCTGATGCTGTCATCGGTGGGTGCGCCCGCTTTTGCGATCTGGGTCACCGCGGATTTCATCCGCGTCACCCGCCGTGCGGCCAACACGCGCATCGCGCCCAAGCGTGCCGGCGGCACGTCGAATGCCGCGCTTCCGAAGTCCACCACCCGGCCGTAACATGAACTCCCTGGCATCCTCCGCATCGCTCGCGCGCACTGGCGCCGGGCCTTCCCTCGCGCCGTCAGCCGCCGTCGCTGCACTCCCGCTGCAGCTCGCCCGGCTCGATACCGCCGCGTTGCAAAAGTCGTTCGACGATCAAGGCCGCTTCCTGCACCTGAGCGACTTTCTGCCGGAAACGCTGACACGGGCGGTGATCGACGGCATGCAAGCCGCGCGCGTCGAGATGAACCGCAATTACCTGCCTGGCCACAAAAAAGGCGGCAGCGTCAGCCGACATACGATCGACCGGCTCGCGCCGGCGATCGCGGAGCTGTATCGCTCGCCGGCATTGATGGGCTGGCTCGAGCAGTTGACTGGGGAAAAGCTGCTGCCGTCGCCAGAAAGCGACCCGCATGCGTACGCGTTGTATTTCTACACCGAACCGGGCGATCACATCGGCTGGCATTACGACACGTCCTACTACAAGGGCCGACGCTACACGATGTTGCTCGGCGTCGTAGACCGCTCGTCGAGCAAGCTCGAATACAAATTACATACCCGCAACGCAAACCGCGCGAACGTCGATGGCGCGATTGGCCTGGATCCGGGCGCACTCGTGTTCTTTGATGGCGATCAGTTGCAACATCGCGTGACGGAACTGCAGGCGGGCGAAGAACGCGTTTCGCTGACGTTCGAATATGTGACCGATCCAAACATGGGCCGCTGGCAGCGCTTCATTTCGAATATGAAAGACGCGGTCGCCTATTTCGGCTTCCGGCAAGTCTTTCGCTCGCGGCGCGCCGGATGAAACGCTCCGCCTTCATCGCACTCAGCGGCGGCCTCGCGGTGTTCATCGCGTTGCTGTCGTGGCGCGGTGCGGGACTGATCGCCGATACCTTCGTGGCGGCGGGCTGGGGTATCGTCGCCGTCGCGCTGTACCATCTGATCCCGTTGCTGTTCGACACGGCGGCACTCCATGTGCTGCGCGAGGACGCGACGAGCTTCCGGGCCACGCTAGGCGCACGGTGGGCCGGCGAATCCGTGAACAGCCTGATGCCGGCTGGCCAAATGGGTGGGCCGGTCGTCATGGCACGCATGCTGTCGTCGGG
>CAWUJR010000593.1:0-2665 GCA_963922375.1 uncultured Robbsia sp. | reverse complement strand
TGATGGCCGCGTCGAGCGCGTTGCCAGCGCGCGCATGCCGACCGCGCACGGTACGTTCACCGCCCATGTGTATCGCGACCTCAAGACCGGTGCCGAACACGTGGCGTTGGTCGCTGGCGACATCATCGGCGGCGAGCGCGTGTTGACTCGCCTGCATTCGGAATGTCTGACGGGCGATGCGTTCAGTTCGTTGCGCTGCGACTGCGGGGCCCAACTCGCCGGCGCGCTGCAGCGACTCTCGCTCGAGCGCGCAGGGGTGGTCGTGTATTTGCGGGGTCAGGAAGGGCGTGGCATCGGCCTCGTCAACAAGATCCGTGCCTATGCGTTGCAGGATCAGGGGCGCGATACCGTTGACGCGAACGTCGACCTGGGGCTGCCGGTGGATGCACGGGATTACGAGGCGGGTATCGCCATCCTGAAAGATCTGCAGGTTCGCTCGGTGCGGTTGATGAGTAATAATCCAGCGAAGTTGGCTGCGATTCGCGCCGCCGGTATTGCGGTGCTCGAACGGGTGGTGCTGCCGATCGAACCCAACCCCGAGAACCAAGGGTATCTGGAGACCAAGCGCGCTCGCATGGGCCATCTGCTCGACGCGCTGGGGGGGCCGCTGCTGTAGCGCGGCAGCGCGTTCTTTGGGATTTCGCCCATGTGTCTTCTGTGACTTTCCTCGTTCTCCCGGCTAAGCCTTGGGGCCGACGCGCTCCCCGGGCAAACTAAGCGCATTATTTATCGAACCTGCTCCGCTTGCCTGATCTCACGGCCGCGCGGCAGCGATAGGGCGCTCACGCCGGGGGAATCATGAGTAGAAAACGCGTCGTGATCATCGACGACCATGCGTTGGTCCGGATGGGCATCCGCGCGATGCTGGAGGCCCAGATGGCGTCGTCGCAGCAGGGCTATCGGTGGGAGATCGTCGGCGAAGCGCGCGACGGTATCGACGGTTGGCAGGCGATACAGCGCGATCGGCCGGATCTGGTTTTGCTCGATATCAATCTGCCTCGACTCGATGGCTATCAGGTGCTGAAACGCATTCAGTCGATGCAGCCGCGCCCGAAAGTGCTGGTGCTGTCGACCCAGTTGGGCACGTTGCCGGTACGTTGTGCACTGGATGCCGGCGCCGATGGTGTGCTTTACAAGACCGAGGATCCGGTCGAAATGCTGCGCGGCATCGATGCGGTGCTGTCCGGCTTTTGCTTCGTGCCGCGTGAAGCGGTGCGTGCATTCACGCCGCAGATGCACGACATCGCGCGCCTGTCGCCACGCGAGCGCTCTATTGCTGAGCATCTGGTCAACGGACGTTCGAATAAATCGATCGCGAACATCCTGTGTCTGAGTGAGAAAACAGTCAGTGCGCACAAGCGGAATGTGTTGCGCAAACTGGCGGTCGATAACGTGATCGAGCTCGCGGATTATCTGCGTTACACAAACGCGTATGGCATCGATCCGGACGAAGGGCCGGGCGATGGTTCGCCACACGTGGTGCGCGAGCGCCTGATCGTTTGTGCTGTCGCGCATGCACCTGGAGCACAGACGGTTCGCGAAGTCGAGGCGGCGTAGTAGGCCTTTCGGGAAAAGCTCGCATCTCTGGATGACTGGTGTTAGAATTCGTTCTGACGGGCCTCCTCGCATGGTGGGGCGGTTAACCTGGTCAGGTCGGGAACGAAGCAGCCACGATCGTTTTCTACCAGTGCCGAGGGTCAGGCTCGTCACCTTCTGTTTTATTCTTTTCAGCGTATTGCTCGCCTCTTTGCCGGTGTTCTGTAGCGTCTTATTTTGCGGACGTTTGCGCGGCAGCTTCCCAGCGACTTTTCATCGATTTTCTGCACCCCCTCCCTGTGTTTTCGGCATTATCCGCGAGGAATGGTCTTTTCGTCTTCGATCGTGCCGCATCCAGCAATATGCCCCCCCGATCCTGATAGAATTCGCCGATGACCTATCAAGTTCTCGCTCGTAAATGGCGGCCTCGCGATTTCGCCTCGCTCGTCGGACAAGATCACGTTGTCCGTGCGCTGACGCATGCGCTCGACCAGCAACGCCTCCATCACGCGTATCTCTTTACCGGTACCCGCGGCGTCGGCAAGACCACGTTGTCGCGCATTTTGGCCAAAGCGCTGAACTGCGAAACCGGCATCACCTCGCAACCTTGCGGTGTGTGCCGCGCGTGTCGCGAGATCGACGCCGGGCGTTTCGTCGATTACGTGGAGATGGATGCGGCGTCGAATCGCGGTGTGGACGAAATGGCGGCGCTGCTCGAGCGGGCGATCTATGCACCGGTGGATGCGCGCTTCAAGGTCTATATGATCGACGAAGTGCACATGCTGACGAATCATGCGTTCAACGCGATGTTGAAGACGCTTGAAGAGCCGCCTGCGCACGTCAAATTCATTCTTGCAACAACCGATCCGCAAAAAATTCCGGTCACGGTGCTGTCGCGATGCCTGCAGTTCAATCTGAAGCAGATGCCGGCCGGCGATATCGTCACGCATCTGGACAAGGTGCTGCATGCGGAGGGAATCGTGTTCGAGTCGCAAGCGCTGCGTTTGTTGTCGCGCGCTGCCGACGGCAGCATGCGCGACGCGTTGTCGCTGACGGATCAGGCGATCGCGTATGCCGCGGGGACCGTCAACGAAGAGGCGGTGCGCGGCATGCTCGGTGCGCTGGACCA
>CAWUJR010000592.1:0-2670 GCA_963922375.1 uncultured Robbsia sp. | reverse complement strand
GCACGGCGTGAGCCGTCCAGTGCGGCGCCCGGATCGGTGCCGCGGCGCTCCTTCGCTTTCAGGAATTCGCGCATGCCGGCTTCGAAAATGCGCTCGAGCGCACCGATCGTATGCCGATTGTTCGACGCACTCTGATACAGCGCGTTCAGATCGCCACCGGACCAGAAGTCGCGCTCAAAGCGTTCCGTTTGCGAAAACGCGCGCCGGATCGTCGCCCACTTGCGGAAAATCACGGTCCACGAGATCAGCGACAGCACCAGCAACAGGCCCATCACCGCCTGGGCGAGGACGCTGGCATGCAGCACGAGAGAAATGATGGAGAGATCGTCAGTATTGTTCATTGGACTTGGAGGGCTGGCTGGCGATATTCGCAATGCACCCGAGCGGCCGGGGCTATCGTGGTCGTACCGAGGAAAAGGGGTGGGCGCTCACCGCGCGCACGGGTCGGATGGCGGCACTCGTGCTGCGGCAGGCAGATCGAGGGCCGTGACAATTTCCGCCGGGAGGGCCGTTGGCCGCATGTGGCGCGTATCCACGCAGGCGACAAGAATGGTGCCGCTTGCGAGCTGGCGCTCGCCGCACCATGCGGTCTGCTGAAATTCGACCGAGGCACGACCCATCCGCAGCACGCGGCTGACAATGTGCAACGTGTCGTCGAGACGCGCAGGAGACAGGTATTCGACAGCGGTACGGCGCACCACAAAGAGCGTCCCCGATCGCTCGCTGAACAGGCGTTGATCGATGCCGCCGGATCGAAGCCATTCAGTACGAGCACGTTCGAAAAATTTCAAATAATTCGCATAGAAGACAATGCCGCCAGCGTCGGTGTCTTCGTAATAGACCCGGACAGACCAGATGAAAGCGGGAGCCGGCTGTTGCGCGTGCTGCTGCGCTTGCTGATGTGGCAACGGTACTGAATTCATGCGCGAAATTCTACCCGAAGGGCGTGCGCTGAAAAGGGGCTTGGAAAATCTTGTTACAAGTTTGTTGCAAGCCGTGCTTGGCGGCAACGGCGGCGCGCTATTGCGGGCTCCCACGATTGCCAGCTCTGCGCCGATCAACTACACTCACGGGTCACAGCTTAGCGTAACTGGCGATACGAATCCCGCAGCGGGTCCCCTGGAATGTCAACGGACCCGCAGGATTCGAGGTGGAACCGCCCACCGGGAAGCGCTAAGCCACGTTTTCGCCGTTCGCCTGGGCAGCCGTGAGTCGATTGTTGACTGTCCTGTGGTCACGTTCGTTGCCGTTACGCCGCCGCTCGTCGGGCGCGCTGACGCCGAACAGGGTGCGGGGTGCTGTCAACCGGGTCCGGTCAACGTACAGTAACCCTCGGAAAGCCCATTATGTTCGCGAAAGAAAAGTACGCGCTCGAATCCATCGATCCTGAAGTCTTTGCCGCGATCGGTAAGGAAAATCAGCGCCAGGAAGATCACATCGAGCTGATCGCCTCGGAAAACTACACCAGCCCGGCTGTGATGGCCGCGCAGGGTTCCCAACTGACCAACAAGTACGCCGAAGGCTATCCCGGCAAGCGCTATTACGGCGGTTGTGAGTATGTCGACATCGTCGAGCAATTGGCGATCGATCGCGTCAAGGCGCTGTTCGGTGCCGATGCCGCAAACGTGCAACCGAACTCAGGTTCGCAAGCGAACCAGGGCGTGTTTTTCGCGATGCTGAAGCCGGGCGATACGATCATGGGCATGAGCCTCGCGCATGGCGGTCATTTGACGCACGGCTCCCCGGTCAACATGTCGGGCAAGTGGTTCGACGTGGTCAGCTATGGGCTGAACGAAGCCGAAGACATCGACTACGACGCAGCCGAAAAGCTGGCGGCCGAACGTAAGCCGAAGCTGTTGGTCGCGGGCGCGTCGGCATTCTCGTTGAAGATCGATTTCGAACGCCTGGCGGCGATTGCGAAGTCGGTGGGCGCGTATTTCATGGTGGACATGGCCCACTACGCTGGTCTGATCGCTGCGGGCGTCTATCCGAATCCGGTGCCGCATGCGGACTTCGTCACGACCACCACGCACAAGAGTCTGCGTGGCCCGCGTGGCGGCGTCATCCTGATGAAGGAAGAATTTGCGAAGCCGATCAATTCGGCGATCTTCCCGGGCATCCAGGGCGGTCCGTTGATGCACGTGATTGCTGGCAAGGCCGTCGCGTTCAAGGAAGCCGCGAGCGACGATTTCAAGCAATACCAGAAACAAGTCGTCGAAAACGCACGCGTGTTGGCGGAGACGCTGGTTTCGCGCGGTCTGCGCATCGTGTCGGGCAAGACGGAAAGCCATGTGATGCTGGTCGATTTGCGCGCAAAGCAGATCACCGGTAAAGACGCCGAAGCGGCTCTGGGCGAAGCGCACATCACGGTCAATAAGAATGCCATCCCGAACGATCCGGAAAAGCCGTTCGTCACGAGCGGTGTACGGGTCGGTTCGCCTGCGATGACCACGCGTGGCTTCGGTGCCGAAGAGGCACGCCAAGTCGGCCATCTGTTTGCTGACGTGCTGGATGCGCCGCGTGACGAAGCGAACCTGGCACGCGTACGCGCGTCGGTCGCTGAGCTGACCAAGCGCTTCCCGGTCTACGGCTGAGCGAACGCATGCGCTGCCCCTTTTGCCGGCACGAGGACACGCAGGTGGTGGACTCGCGCGTCTCGGAGGATGGGGC
>CAWUJR010000591.1:0-2670 GCA_963922375.1 uncultured Robbsia sp. | reverse complement strand
CGCGAGGCCGACCTCGCGTGGATGAGCGACCACGCCGGCATGATCTCGTGGGAGCCGCTGGCCGGTGATTTCGCCGATACGGCTGCACATCTCGATGCGTTCGATCTGGTCATCACGGTGGACACGGCGATGGCACATTTGACCGGGGCGATGGATCGTCCCGTGTGGATCATGCTGCCGTACGTGCCCGATTGGCGGTGGATGGAGGACCGCACCGACAGTCCGTGGTACCCGAGTGCGACGTTGTTTCGTCAGCCGGCGACGCACGACTGGGCCTCCGTCGTGCAGGCATTGTGCGACGCATTCCTCGAATGGAAGCCCACCGTCGTGCGCTAGGGTCTGCGTTCTACAATTGATCGATTCGCTGCTCCGGCGCAAGTGAGGACGAAGAAGCGGTAAAATGCGGGGTCCCGAAGCGTTGCCGGAAGAACGCTGCAGCCATCAACGACATTGGTATCCGAAAGCGACGCGGAAATCGCTGATGTCGCCCACATCGCTGGAGTCGCCGCTATCGCTGCCACCGCCGCCGCCTTTGGCAAAGGGTGCCTGGCCGATGCGGACGCTTCGCCATCATGGCGCGCACGCGCCTTTACTGTGAGATCACCACTATGAGCAAAGCGGATTCGGTCCACCATGAACAGGCTTTGGACATGGTCATTTTCGGCGGTGCAGGGGATCTTTCGATTCGAAAGCTTCTGCCCGCATTGTTCATGGCCCATGTGCATAAGAGCCTGCCCGCTTCCACGCGGGTGATTGCCGTTGGCCGGACGAAATATTCCCGTGACGACTATCTCGCGCTGATCAAGGAAAAATCGCGACCGTTCGTCGACAAAAGCGTCGCGACCGAGAGCGCCTGGAACAGTTTCCTGGCGTTGCTGGATTATGTCGTGATCGATGCCGGCGTCGCCAGCGATTACGAACGCCTGGTCCCCGCCTGTCAGCAGGGCGCATTGCGGGTGTTCTACCTGGCGACCGCACCCGATTTATTCAGTGGCGTTTGCGAAAACCTCTCTTTGGTCGGGTTGGCGGACGAGCAAGCCCGCGTGGTGCTGGAGAAGCCGCTGGGTCATGATCTCGCGTCGGCCAAAGCGATCAATTCGACGGTGACCCAATATTTCCCGGAAGATCGCATCTATCGTATCGACCATTATCTGGGCAAAGAGACCGTCCAGAATCTGATGGTCCTGCGATTCGGCAATCCGATCTTCGGGCCACTCTGGCAAGCCCCGTATATCAAGAGCGTGCAGATCACGGTCGCTGAATCCGTCGGGGTTGGTAGCCGGGCGGACTTCTATGATCACACCGGCGCAATGCGCGACATGGTGCAGAATCACTTGATGCAATTGCTTTGCATCGTCGCCATGGAACCGCCGGTGTCGCTCGATCCGGATGCGATCCGCGACGAGAAGGTCAAGGTGTTGCGTTCGCTGCGCCCCATGTCGAACGAGTCGATTTCGCGCGATGTGATCCGCGCGCAATATCACGCCGGGGTGGTGGACGGCATGCCGGTCAAAGGTTATCTGGAAGAGGCGAACGTCCCGGACGACAGCGACACCGAAACGTTTGTTGCGTTGCGGGTGATGATCGATAACTGGCGTTGGGCGAACGTGCCGTTTTTCCTGCGTACCGGTAAACGCTTGCCGGAGCGGCGTTCGGAAATCGTCATCGAATTCGCGGACATGCCTTTCTCGATCATTCCGCGTTCCGGCGAAGGCAGTGCAAACCGTTTGGTGATTCGTTTGCAACCGGAAGAATCGATTCAGCTGCAGTTGCTGGCGAAGGAGCCGGGTAGTGGCTTGAATACGCTGCCGGTCAGTCTGGATCTGGACCTGCAAAGCGCGATGTCGGGTCGCCGTGCAGAAGCGTATGAGCGCCTGCTGATCGACGTCATCCGCGGACGCCTGACGCACTTCATGCGCTCCGATGAACTGGAAGCGGCGTGGTCCTGGGTCGAGGACATTCTGAACGGATGGAAGCGCCTGGGTATCCGGACGCATCGCTACGCCGCAGGCACCTATGGACCGCCTGCATCGTATGCGTTGATGGCGCGAAACGGGACGTCGTGGCCCGAGAACCTCTAACGTCAGAAATGCAGCGCCACCGCCGCGAAGCCGGCGGTGATGCCCACGGTCACCACCATGACGATCACGCGCAATTGCGCGTGCCAGCCTAGCGCGCGGGCGGTCATGGCCAGCGACGGCAAACTGATCGGTGCAAGCGTCATCAACAACGCGGCAGCCGGACCAACGCCGACCCCGAATGCAAGCATGGTCTGCACGATCGGAACTTCGCCGGCGGTGGGAATCACAAAGAGCGTACCGGCTATCGCGAACGCCAGGATCCAGCCCAGACTGTTATCGACTTCAGGCCCGACATGCGGAAACAGAAACGCCCGCGCCGCGCCCAGTAACAACACCAGCGCGATATATTCCGGCACGAGCAGCGCGGTCATTTTGGCGATACGGCGCAGCCACTGAATGAAAACCGGTCTATCGACCGTGTCGGACCGCGATGCAGCGGCGTGTGAACCCGTGGCGAAAGGCAAAGCGGCAGGCGATGCACTGATGATGCGGCCAACGGCGGCGGGAGTAGTGGCATCCAACTGCGCGCGCGCAGCGTCGCGTTGCGCCGAGCTGGCTTGACGATCGAGCCACCAGCCGCTCCCGAGCA
>CAWUJR010000590.1:0-2677 GCA_963922375.1 uncultured Robbsia sp. | reverse complement strand
GGCACGGCCGGGGTCCGCCTCTGTGCCATCTGCGATGGATTCGAAATCGCGAACATGAAAACCGCAGTGTATGGCGGGGCGCTTCGCGCGCTCGGACATGCGCGGTTCCTACGGACTTTCGCGCAACAGGTCGTGGTCATTGCCGACGATTTGGAAACGCTGGACGCAGGCCAGCGAGATGAAGCTGCCGCATTGGGCATCGGTCTGCTGAGCGGACGCGCCGAAGACCTTCGCATCGACGCCACCGGCCGCGTCGGGTTGCGCGGTGCCGACGGGATCCATGTTCACTTCGACACGTTCTACCCGGTGATGGGCACGCTGGATCGCGTGAGTCTGATCGATGGCCTCGACGCTGCGCGCGATGCGTCCGGTGCACTACAGACCGATAAGCATCAGCGCACGTCGATCCCACATTTATTTGCTGCGGGGGATGCGGTGAATACGCTGAATCAACTCTCGGTGGCCACCGGGGAGGCAGCGATAGCCGCCACCGCGATTCACAATAGTCTGCCGCTCAACCCGCTTTGAATGCGTGAGGGTCGGCCCCGAGTCTACTGCCATTTTCTGTGGCCCGTTCCTGGACTGCCTGCGCACCTGCCGCGCCCTGTCCGGGACGCCCTTAACGGCCCGGATGACGCGGCTGACAACAGCTGGCACGTCTGATGCTAGATTGTTCCGAATAGTGTCGCTTGGTGAGCGACACGCGCCGTCGGTCCTGGCCACCGACATCTTCGACCCCAAGAACGAGACGCCTCGCGTCGATGCCCTTATAGTCCTGATGATTTCACGCCTTCACTCCTATCCGCCCGGTTTGGACGAGCCGGCTTATATTCCTCGGCGTTTCAGGGAGGGCCGCACGGCACTACCAGCCAGCATTGGAACGGATTGCGTATCGGAAAGCGGGGTGGAAGTCGGAGTGAAAACGGTGCGCGGCGTCCACGCGCGATCGGCAACGTCGCCGACAGAGGATGCGGGACAACGAATCCACACCAGCCGTCGACGATGGTTCCCACTTGGTCAGCACGATAACTTGTGCACAGCCGCTGAAAATATTACGCGCCTTCTTGTCGTCGACGACAATGTCGACGTCCGGTTCGCCATGTACGAGTGTCTGAGCGCCGAAGGTTTCGACGTGGCCGTGGCCGAGAACGGCCTTCGCGGCTTGGCGCTTGCGAGGATGGTAGAGCCGCACGCGATCTTGCTCGACATCGGCATGCCGGCACTGGACGGTTTTTCTACCGCACGAGCAATGCGCGGCATTCCGGCATTCGCGACAACGCCGATGATCGCGGTCACCGGCTTTTACGACAAGCCGCATTTCGACGATGCGAAAGCGTCCGGTTTCGATTTCTACTTTCAGAAACCGGTCGAAATCGACGCCTTATTGGATCTACTGAGAGGGCGAAGGCCCGAATGAGGGTGGCAGCGTCGGCGCGCGTCTGGCAGAATGGAACCGTTGGCAATCTGATATCGCGATAGCCAACAGCTCGGGCGGCATGAGCCGACACGACTGCAAAGTCGGAAATTTGACCGGACTCGCGACGCTTTGAACGCCATAAAAGATAATATTGTCAGTTCAAGGGATTATCCCGGCGCCGCGCGGGATGCGATCGACGCGGAAATCGAAGGTGCGCTGGCGCAGGAGCCTGACCGCAATTTTGCCGCGGTGCGCCTTGCCTTTGTGACGCTGTTGTTCGCGGCAATCGTCTTGCCGTTGATTTATGTGGTGGCGGCATCGATCAATGACCTGTCCACCCGCAAACGCGAAGCCGCCTATACCACCAGTCGCGTCGCCCGCATTGCCGAAGAGCATGCGATCAAGGTCTTCGATCTGAATCAGGGGCTCGACGAACGCGTGATCGACCTGCTCGGCGACTTGAGCGATAGCGAGGTCCGACTCCGAGAAAAGCGTATTCATGATCGCTTGCAAAAATTGGGGGGAGGCTACCCACAAGTTGCCAGCGTATCCATTTTTGGGAGAGATGGCGGTCTGTTAGCGAACAGTGTGGCCTATCCGGCTGCCGCAAGTGATTTCGCGAAGCGCGGCGGTCTTCCCATTTCACGCGACGTCGACACGCTCGATATCTCCCCGCTGATGCGAGATGCGGCAACGGGCCAGGCGGTTTTCAATACCAGCATCGCCCGTCAAGACGAACAAGGTCATTTCGCCGGCGTGGTGTCGGTCGCGTTGAAAGCGGACTACTTTTACGATTTCTACAAAGAACTGGTGGGCTCCGAGCGCTCGATCACCGTGGGCCTGGTGCGCGAGGATGGCGACACGCTGGTGCACTATCCGCCAGAGCAGCCATCCGGCATTGCCGCTGCACCGGCCGGCAGCGCGAGCGATGCGCACCGTTCCGCAAGCGACGCGATGCGGTCCGATACGCCGACATTACGCGCGATCTCGCATTTGCTTAATGGCTTGGTGGTCAATAGTAAAGACGGCGCGGGAAGCGCAACGTTAAATGCCAATGGCGCGGAAAGTATCATCGCCTATCGTCGCGCCGCCGGCTACCCGGTCTATGTGTTCGCGAGTTATCCCAGTCAGGCCGTGGTGACCGGCTGGTTGTCGCACGTCGGGTTGCTTGCTGGCGGTGTGCTGGTTCCCTGTCTGGTGCTGTGGGCGGTGATCCTGACGTCGCTGCGACGTCTGGGGGAGGAGGAGCGGGCCTGGCTT
>CAWUJR010000589.1:0-2682 GCA_963922375.1 uncultured Robbsia sp. | reverse complement strand
GCGACGACGCGCTCTGCGCGTGCGCCGCAGCACCGCTCAGCGCCAGCAACAAACCCGCGGTGCAGACCAGCAGCGAGGACGGCGCACGCAACGACATCCCGGCGAAACCCGTAAATCTGGACATGAATAGAGTAGAGGCGAATAAAATGCGAGAGTGAAAAACAGACCCGAAGAACGTGCCCCGGATTCTACCATTGCCCACCCGCCACGAGCCGCCCGCAACACGTCGGCGTTCGATGTCGGTCGTTCGCGCTATGCGGCTCGGTCGATGGCCGATCGAGCAGGACCACGAGAATAGCGCTCACGGCGTGCAGGTCTCGGCCTGATGCGGAACCGTCGCACGTTTGTGGCAAAATGCCCGGCTCACGAACCCATCGGGGGCCACTAGCCTCGACAGCCCATGACGGATACCGTAGCACTGAAGATCGTCCAACGCATCGCCACCGAACTTGGCGTCCAGACCCGACAAGTCGCCGCCGCCGTCGGCCTGCTCGACGAAGGCGCGACGGTGCCTTTTATCGCGCGATATCGAAAAGAAATCACCGGCAATCTGGATGACACGCAGCTGCGTGCACTCGAAGAGCGATTGATCTATCTGCGCGAGCTCGAAGACCGGCGCGCGACGATCCTGCAAAGCATCGACGAACAAGGCAAGCTCGACGACGCGTTGCGCACGGCCATCGAGACCGCCGACAGCAAACAAACGCTCGAAGATCTGTATCTGCCGTATAAGCCGAAGCGGCGTACCCGGGCGCAAATCGCGCGCGAGGCGGGCCTGGAACCGCTGGCCGACATGCTGCTGGCCGACCCACGGCTTGATCCGCAGCAAGAAGCGGCACGTTTCATCGATGCCGACAAGGGTGTGGCCGACATCAAGGCCGCATTGGATGGTGCACGCGACATCCTGTCCGAGCGCTTTGGCGAAACGGCGGATGTGCTCGCCACGCTGCGTGCGGACCTTTGGAAACGCGGCATCTTGAGCGCGAAAGTGGTCGAAGGACGCGAAGGCGACGAAAGCGAGAAATTTCGCGACTATTACGACTATGCGGAACCGATTTCCACGGTGCCGTCGCACCGGGCGCTGGCGTTGTTCCGCGCACGTAATCTGGGCACCGTGCTGGTCAAGCTCGGTCTCGGCGAGGAACTGGACAAGCAGGCACCGCATCCGTGCGAGTCGACGATCGCCAGCCACTTCCGCCTGTCCAACCAGGGGCGGCCGGCCGACAAATGGCTCGCCGACGTGTGCCGCTGGTGCTGGCGCGTCAAGGTGCAACCGTATCTAGAAAACGAATTGCTCGGCCGATTGCGCGACACCGCCGAAACCGAAGCCATCACCGTCTTTGCACGCAATCTGAAAGACCTGCTGCTGGCCGCCCCCGCTGGACCGAAAGCCGTCATCGGACTCGATCCGGGCATCCGCACCGGTGTCAAAGTGGCGGCGGTCGATCGCACCGGCAAGCTGCTGGCCACCGACACGATCTATCCGCACGAACCGCGGCGCGACTGGCATGGATCGATCGAACGACTGGCGAAGATGGCCAAGGCTACCGGCGCGGAACTGATCAGCATCGGGAATGGCACGGCATCGCGCGAGACGGACAAGCTTGCCGCCGAGTTGATGCAGCGTTATCCGGAGTTGAAGCTGACGAAGATCGTCGTCTCGGAGGCCGGGGCGTCGATCTATTCCGCGTCCGAATTCGCGGCGAAGGAATTTCCGGACCTGGACGTCTCATTGCGCGGCGCGGTGTCGATCGCCCGCCGTCTGCAGGATCCGCTGGCCGAGCTGGTCAAGATCGATCCGAAAGCCATTGGCGTGGGTCAGTATCAACACGATGTCAATCAACGCGACCTCGCACGCTCGCTGGATGCGGTCGTCGAGGATTGTGTGAATGCGGTGGGTGTCGACGTGAACACCGCCTCGGCCGCACTGCTCGCGCGCGTCTCCGGGCTGAACGCGCTGCTCGCACGCAATATTGTCGACTATCGCGATGCGCATGGCGCGTTCCCATCGCGCGCGGCATTGCGCGACGTGCCGCGTCTGGGCGACAAGACATTCGAACAAGCCGCCGGATTCCTGCGCATCAACGCCGGTACCAATCCGCTGGATCAATGCGCGGTTCACCCGGAAGCCTATCCGCTGGTCGAGCGCATGCTCGCCAAGATCGGGCGCACCGCGGCCGATATGCTGGGCAATCGCGAGATGCTCACGCGGATCGCACCGGCGGATTTCGTCGACGATCGCTTCGGGCTACCCACGATTCGCGACATTCTTGCCGAGCTCGAGAAGCCGGGACGCGATCCGCGGCCCGAATTCAAGACTGCTGCGTTTCGGGAAGGCATCGAGAAAGTCTCCGATCTCGAACCAGGGATGATCCTCGAAGGCGTCGTGACCAATGTGGCAGCGTTCGGCGCGTTCGTCGATATCGGTGTGCATCAGGACGGTTTGGTGCACGTGTCGGCGATGTCGAACCGCTTTGTCCGTGACCCGCACGAGGTCGTCAAAGCCGGTCAGGTCGTGCAGGTAAAAGTGATCGAAGTCGATCAAAAACGTCAGCGCGTCGCGTTGACGATGCGCCTGGATGACGACATCAGTGCCGCAACCACGGGACAAGGCAGCGTCGGCACGGAGCGCGGACAAGGCGCACCGGGCCGTTCGGGCGGTCCATCATCCGCTCGCGGTGC
>CAWUJR010000588.1:0-2682 GCA_963922375.1 uncultured Robbsia sp. | reverse complement strand
CTCAAACAAGCGCCAGGACTCGCCGCGCGAGAGGCGATCATCGCACGCCTCGCCGTGCGCGAGCGGGCGACGACGTCGACGCAATTCCGTTAGAATCGCTCTTCGCGTATCCGGATGACAAAGAGAAACGTGCGCTCCGAGCGCCGCCGTATCCGGATGCTTCCAGCGGGTGAACTCGCGCCGGGTAGACAGCTCTACTCCGACAGGCATTCTCCGCTTCCGAACGGAAGAGACAACATCGATGGACCATTCGAACAGCCGAAGCGTGGAATACGACCGTCCCTACGGTGCCGGCGGGAGCTGCAGCATCGGACAAGCATGGGTCGACGTTCCGCCGACACCTTCGCGCGACGAGAAGGCGGCGCTACGCGAGCGCATCCGCGCGCTGTTGAAGCGGGAGAAAGCCGTGCTCGTCGCGCACTATTACGTCGACGCGGATCTTCAGGCATTGGCAGAGGAGACAGGCGGATGCGTCGCCGATTCGCTTGAAATGGCGCGCTTCGGTCGCGACCACCCGGCGACCACCCTGGTGGTGGCAGGCGTGCGCTTCATGGGCGAAACCAGCAAGATCCTGAGTCCGCAGAAACGCATTCTGATGCCCGACCTGAGAGCCGAATGTTCGCTCGATCTGGGTTGCCCGATCGATGCGTTTTCCGCATTCTGCGATGCGCATCCGGACCGCACGGTGGTCGTCTATGCAAACACCAGTGCCGCCGTCAAAGCGCGCGCCGACTGGATGGTCACGTCGTCAATCGGATTGGACATCGTCGCCGATCTGCATGCACGCGGTGAGAAAATTCTGTGGGCACCCGACCGTCATCTGGGCCGCTACATTCAGCAGAAAACCGGTGCGGACATGATCATGTGGGAAGGTGCCTGCCTGGTACACGACGAGTTCAAAGGGATCGAGCTGAATCTGCTGCGCGACGATTACCCGGATGCGAAGATTCTGGTTCATCCGGAATCGCCCGCCTCCGTGGTGGCACAGGCGGACGTGGTCGGCTCGACATCGCAGTTAATCGATGCGGCACAACAGCTGGACGCGTCGCATTTCATCGTCGCCACCGATATGGGCATCTTGTACAAGATGCAGCAGGCAGCACCGGGCAAGACCTTCATTGCCGCACCGACTGCAGGCAACAGCGCGACGTGCAAGAGCTGCGCGCATTGTCCGTGGATGGCGATGAATGGGTTGGCGAATCTAGCCGACACGCTGGAACATGGGCGCAATGCGATCCAGGTCGATGACGCCATCGCCGCACGCGCTCGCTTGCCGATCGACCGCATGCTCGATTTCGCCGCGGCGCGGAAGCGCCGCGTCCAGGCGAGCGGCGATTTGCAACGAGACCAACCGTTGTTCAATCAGATCGGCGCTGCCTGAGGCATCACGCAACGGTATGCGGGATCGGTGTGCCAGTCAGCCGCCGGCAGGGCCGGCGGCTGATCTTCACGGTCATCGATCCGTCGAATGCACCACTTCGAACTGCTCATTCGTCTGGATAAGCCATTCGCGCGCGGGGGCGAAGAATTCGGTGTGCTGCTCTTCGGTCAGCGTTTTACCGAGATCGAATAACACCTTGCTGTCGTAAAAACGAAGCAACGCGATGCTGCCGTCCGACAGACTCACGTCGAGGCGCGCAGTCAATTCGGTTGCTAAAATGTCGATCGGCAGTTCGCTGATCAGCCAAACCACACCGGCCGACGATTCACTGAGCGCCATCACCTTGCGTAGATTGTCCGGCGACGAACGATCGATCTTGACCAACCAGGGGCCGGCCGCCGCGAGGGCGCTGTCAACGGTGTCGTCGAACAAAGCGACGCTCCCCGCGTCGCGTTCGATCTGGCCGCCTGCAACAGCCTTCGCCTGCACCCCATCAACGACGGCATACAAGGTGGCGGCTTCCCCGGTACGGCTGTGCCACTCATACAAATGCGAATTGATTCTTTCAAGCATGTAGACCCTCAACGAATCTTGGTAGCCGTGGCTCAGCCGCAGTCCATCTGCGATGCTGACGCCTTGCTTTTCTCGCTTATCGTGGCGTACCAGAATTTACCATATCGCTTTATTTTGATATGGCTGAGGGTGAAAGACGGTTCGCTTGCGCACGCGATCGCGACAATCGCGCATCAAATCGGCATCACTGGCCGCGTCTGCCGGCCACCACGCCTTGAACCGCGTTGGCTGGGGCGCCGTTTGCGCGTGCTTCGGCTGCCTGGATATTCTCGGGGTAGTTGATACTGTTGGCTGACGGGTTGTAGCCGGCCTTTTCCAGGCGAGCCAGTTCGCTACGGACTTGCTGACGCGTCAGCCCACTATCGCTCTGCGCATACGCCATCGACGGCAGGGACAAAGCAGCCACCAATGCGACCGGGGCTGCCATAGCAGCCAATGCGACGACCTTCTTCATGATGCACCTCGAATGACACGCATAGTGAAGCGGCATGCGGGCAAATCTGCGCAACTACGCCTGCAATGACGGTTGTCTACCCCGGACTACGCCGAACACGGCTGGGCCGCTTCTGATATACACAGAATAGGCTTGTTCGTTGTCCGGAAAAATCCCAATTGAGGATCAATATTTTTGTTTTCTTGACAACAATTATTGTCCGCGTTCGGGGCTAGCGCACGCGGCGTCCGTCCCGCCGCGCTATCGCACGGGCGGGACTGACGGTATCGCCGGC
>CAWUJR010000587.1:0-2700 GCA_963922375.1 uncultured Robbsia sp. | reverse complement strand
GTCCGAGTCTGTCATGGCACTGGTGCCTCGGACGCTGTACCCGACGTTGTCGCATTGCTCCACTAGGGAAACGCCATGCAGCCGATCGAATACGTGGTCCGTCAGGATGCCCCCGGGAAGTACTTTCGATGCCCTAGTTACGGGACGATGAGCGTCTCGGCGTGCGCGCGGAATTTCGAAGAGGCGCCGAATTTGTTGCGAGAGGGCCGGCTGCAGCGGTGCGTCGGCTGCGCTATCGGTTGCTCGCACGCGGGCAACAGTGCCGCGGCAGAGCCGATCGCTGCAGCGTCGATGGTATATCGCGTCGCATGCGTGCGGTGCCGCCGAGACGGTCGCACCGAGGGAACACGGCTAATTGGCCGCCTGCGGCTGGTGCGTCAGCGGACCATTTGTGTGTCCTGCTACAACCGCGAGCGTGAGGTGCTCGTCGGCGCGAACGCGAAAGGAGCGATCCCGCGTAAATGGCGCGGGCTTTTCAACACGCGGTGCGCATTCGTGCGCGATCGCCGAGCCATTGTGATTGATCATCCTGATCCGGTCATCGATCGCATCGAGTTGGCTTTGACGATGTTCCGGCGTGGACATCAACGCGGCGTCGCATGGGCCCGTCCAAGCGTGCAACGCATTGCGGGGGGATAACAGTGCTTTTTCAGTTCGACCTCTTCAACCCGCCCGCAGAAATGCAGCCGGAGACGCCAGTGCCCGAGAGGGCAATTCCTAAGCGTCGTCTCGTACGCGGGTGGCAGCTCGTGGATCATGCGTGCCGGCAATGCTTTGGGCGCCTCCTGCAGCATGTTGACAAGAGCGGGGATGTGGCAGAGGCCCGGTGCGCTGAATGCGGAATTCGTGCCGAAGGAACCTACGCAGCCTTGTGCTGCTGCGGCGCGGATTGTGGGGATCTGGGCAATGCTCTCGAATGCTATCGAAATCCGCTGGTGACAGCAGAAATGCCCCACGAGATTTTAGTTCGCGAACGCCGGGTGAGTGAATCGACACGGGAAGTCACGAACATGCGCCCAGTCAAACTGAAGGACTTTTGATGCAAGTATCAATGTATGTCGCGGGGTGCCTTATTGCAGTAGACGACGAGGGGAGGTTTTGCGTCAACGATCTGCATCGTGCTTCGGGCGGCGCGCAACGTCACCAACCCCGTTATTGGCTGAAACTTCAGCAGACGCAAGAGCTCGTGGCTGTACTGGCCGATAGCGCGATATCGCTATCGGTCGTGCGCGGCGGACCGAACCAGGGCACTTACGTGCCGCGCGAACTGGTTTACGCGTACGCGATGTGGATATCGCCGACATTTCACTTGCAGGTCATTCGCGCATACGATGCGCAGCGTTCGCCGGCGCCGGATTCAATGGCTGCGCTTTCAGATCCGGCGGCGCTTCGCTCGCTTCTGCTCGACTATTCCGACCGAATGTTGTCTCTCACGACGACCGTGGAAGACCAACGGCCAAAGGTTGCGGCACTTGAGCGGATTGCCGGCACGAACGGGTCATTCAGTGTGACGGAGGCCGCTAAGAATTTGCAGATTGCACCGCGCGAATTGTCGGCCTGGTTGGCGACGAATCGTTGGATATACCGCCACCCGCTCGGCAGGCGCCATTGGTTAGGGTATCAGCCGCGTATCACTGGTGGCCATCTCGAGCATAAGGTCGTCACTGGCCAGCGCATCGACGGCACCGAGTGGTCGAATACGCAGGTCCGGGTGACTGCTAAGGGGATGGCCCGCCTCGCAGAATTGCTGGAAAAACCGTTGCATTCTCTGGCCGCGTGAAAAGTCGTGACAACACACTGAAGTCTCTTATCACTGAATTGTGTTCGGGATTTTAGGGAGTCACGCAATGGACAAATCGCAGTTCGTTTCGACCGTCGCAAAGGCGGCGCAAGTGCCGGCGGCGCAAGTGAGCGCTGTGTTGAAGGGTATTGAATCGGTTGTCGTTCAGGAGGTTCGCGCGAGTGGCAAGGTGCGAATTCCGGGCGTCGCTACCGTTCAGTCGCACGAGCGAGGCGAACGCCTGGTGCGAAACCCGCGCACGGGTCAAGAAAGCCTTATGGGTCCGTCGACCGTGGTGCGAATCAAGCCCGTGGCTGGCCTCTCGGATGCCATCAAGGGCCTGACGAAAAACTGATCGAGGGCCTGCCCGCCTGACTTTCTGAAGTTTCTTCCCCGTTTCGCCCCATCGGGCATTTATCAAAGGATCAAAGATGGACCTGACTCTGAAAGACGACGAATCGAAAGTGCTGGATGTGGTGCTGAAGGATAAGTTGGGCGCGGTGGTTTCCGCTTCCGGCCCTCTGACCGTTTCGAGCACCGATCCGGATACCGCGACCGGCGTGCTGTCGGATGATTCGACGCAAGTAACGATCGCTGCGGCGGGCGCGGGCAAGCTAGGTGCCGCCGTGGTGACCGTCGCGGATGCTAGCGACAACCTGTCCGCGATCGTCAATGTGACGGTCGTGGCCGGTGCCGCTGCTTCGATTGACCTGGCCGAAGTGGCCAGCGCGGACGCTGCGAGCGACAGTACGGCGAGCGATACATCGGCATCGACTGTCGTCGACATTTCGTCCGTGTCGGCAGCAGTCGACTCGAGCGATGTGGGCACTGTCGCAGCCGATACGAACGCGGAGACGGACACGGCCGCAGCGGATGCGACGGCATCGGCCGCGGTAGTCACCGACGCGGCCGCTGCGACT
>CAWUJR010000586.1:0-2704 GCA_963922375.1 uncultured Robbsia sp. | reverse complement strand
GTGACGGTGCAGGGTGGGGCCGCGACTGGTTTGCGCGGGGCGGCACGCCGGCCGAGCCGGTACAAGCCGCATTGCCTTCCTATGTCGAACGCAATCGCGCGGCGGAGGCCGGGTTTCGCGTCGGACAAGCGGTGTTCCATACGAAATTCGGCGAGGGCAAGGTCACATCGCTTGAAGGCAGCGGCGCCGATGCCCGGGCCCAGGTGGACTTCAAGCGTCACGGCCAGAAATGGCTCGCGCTATCGGTCGCAAAACTGCAGGTAATCGAGTAAGTCGTATCGCGTCGTGCCGTTGCGCTTCGTGCGCTTACGGTCCGACGCTCGGCGCCTTGCGGATGGTGGTCGGCATGTCGGGGCCGTCGACGACGTAGCAGCCGCGGTACGTCGCGTAAAACGAGCAGTACAACACTGCCGTGATGACGCCGGACACGGGCATCAGCACCAGGAGCGTTGCCGTCGAACTCACGCCGGTGAGCAGCAGCACGGAGGTCAGCAGCAGCGAAATCGCCATCGTCGAACCTAGCCATAATGCGCCATAGACGATGAAAGCGGCCTTGTTCCGCCAGAAGGTGACCCAACTGAAGAACAGCGCTTTGTGCGGCGGAACGTCGTGCCAGGCGACCAGCACCGGCGCAAACCAGAACATCATCGCCACCGGTAGATAGGCGATCATCGACAGCAGCATTGCAGCGCTGCCGCCCGATGTCGCGGCGGCGGCTGCCGCATCGTCGGCGGGCGCATTGCCGAAAAGGACGAGCTGCGCCAGCACGCCGTCGTCGGCCAGTGCCGAGACCGCGAACACCAGACAGATCGCCACAAAGTAGATCAGTCCCAGGATCAGCAGACGCTTGGCCACCGTCGCGCCGTGCGAACGAAAACCGGAGATCAGCAGGGTCGGGAATGCGATCTGCCCTTCGAGGACCGTGCGACTCGCCGCCAGGAATCCGACCGACAGCCCCGGAATCACGACCATCAGCAGCGCGGTGCCCAACACCGGTGGCAACGAGATGATCCGGATCGCGAACAGGTACGCGAAAAACATCGAGATGAAGATCAGCGGGCTACGGCAGAAGATGCTGATGCCTTGACGGAACCAGACATAGCCGGCCTTCGCGCTGGTGTGTTTCAGTTGCATGGGAGGCTGTCCAGATCGATAACGGCCGTGATCCGATCGCGCAGCGTGCGCTCGAAGCGAACCGGATCGTGCGCCTGCAGTAGTTCGGCGGCGCGTGGCCGATAGAAGTCATACAGCCGCGACACCCAGAAGCGCAATGCGCCGGCGCGCAACATGTCGCGCCAATGCCGTTGCTCGGCTTCGGTCAGGGGCCGCACGCTTTGGTACGCACGCAGCAATGCCTGGGTGCGCGCCGGATCGAGTGCATCGGTCGTCAAATCCACGCACCAGTCGTTGACGGTCACCGCGAGGTCGAACAGCCATTTATCGCAACCGGCGAAATAGAAATCGAAGAAACCGCCAAGCCGGTCCTGCGCGAGCGCGGTGACCGAGCTGGCCGCAGTGGCCGCTGCGGACGTCGCAGACGCGTGGACAAACAGCACATTGTCCCGGAACAGATCGCAATGGCACGGACCGCCGGGCAACGCCGCATAGTCCTCGGAGCCGAAGAAAGCGGTCTGATGGGCGATCTCGCTTTCGAGCAACGCGGCCTGCTCGGCCGACAGGTGCGGCAGCAGCGACGGCGTGACCGACTGCCACCAGTCGAGGCTGCGCAGATTCGGTTGCCGATCGGTGAAATCGCGGCCTGCCAGATGGCTGCGCGCGAGCATCTGGCCCACTTCAGCGCAATGTTGTGGCGCGGGCGACATCTGCGCACTGCCGGGCAGACGCGTGACGATGGCCGCAGGCTTGCCGTGTAACAGGCCGAACAGGGTGCCGTCATCGCGAGGGATCGGATCCGGCACCGGCACGCCGTGCGCGGCCAGATGCTGCATCAGGTTCAGATAGAACGGCAGCTCATTCGCGCTCAGCTTTTCGAAAATCGTCAGAACGTAGTCACCCTGCGTGGTGCTCAGGAAGAAATTGCTGTTCTCGATGCCGGAGGCGATACCGCGGAAGTCGCTCACCTCCCCGAGCGAGTAGTGCGAGAGCCAGGCAGCAAGTTCCTGATCGGAGACGGGGGTGAAAACAGCCATGCGTGTGAGAGTGGACCGATGATTGGAGGAAAGCCGGAAAGACAGGCCGGGGGAGGGGCGAAAATCGCGTCGCGCGCGACGCGCAAGCGTGACGCCGACAGCCCGTGACGCCGGCTGCCGGGAATGCGTCAGATCAGTAGCTTAAACTGATCGACGGCACTCGGCCATTGGGTGCGCCGTTGGACGGCACGCGCGGCGAGCTGTCGGTCGGTGTCGACATCTGATAGCGGGTGCCGAAATTCGAACGTACATCGATCTCTGTCGGTTTGCCCCGATCGCGATATTCGGTGACTTCGGTGCCGGCGCGGTCGCGCGTGTGGAAGCTCGGTTCGCGAACGGTATTGAGTTCGACCGTCGACGATGCGCTCGCGCCCGGGCGATTGATCGTCGCGAGGTCGGGCAGACCCGCGGCTTCGTTCGCTGACATCGGCGTGCTCGGTGTATTCGGCGCATCTTTCGCTGCTTGCGCCTGTGCCGCTTGGGCATGGGCGTTATCGGCAGCATCGTCGACGATGGTGGGCGGTGCTTGCGCAAAAGCCGGCGCGGCAACGACG
>CAWUJR010000585.1:0-2711 GCA_963922375.1 uncultured Robbsia sp. | reverse complement strand
GCCACGCCGTGAGCGATGTCGCTCACACCGGCGGCCACCGCGCTCGAGCCGGCGTCGTCAATGCACCCAAAAAAACAGCGGTGAACGGCACGCTGCGCGGATGGCGTGTCGCCGGTCTGTTGCTGCCCGTCGCGCTGTTGGCGGTCATCGAGATCTTGGTTCGCGTGCAGTGGCTTCCGGAGAATCTGGTTCCTGCCCCATCGACGATTGCACTATCGCTGTGGCAAATGGGTGCGGCACGGCTCGCCCATCATATCGGCGCAAGCTTGTTGCGGGTGGTGGCCGGCTTTGCGATAGGCGCATCGTTGGCGATGCTGTTGGGCGCGGCCATGGGATTGAGTCGTCATATCGAGGCGCTGCTCGATCCCCTTTGTCAGGCGTTGCGCTCGATCCCGTCGCTCGCGTGGGTCCCCGTGCTGCTGTTATGGATGGGGATCGACGAAGCCCCCAAAGTGACGATGGTCGCCATCGGCGCGTTCTTCCCGGTCCATCTCAGCGTGGTGTCAGGTATCCGGGGAGTGGATCGCAAGCTGATCGAACTCGGCGAAGTCAATCAACTCAGTCGTCGCGCGCTCTTTTTCCGCATTTTACTTCCGGCGGCGTCACCGCAGATCTTTACGGGCTTACGCACCGGGTTGAGTCTCGCATGGATGTTTGTGGTTGCGGCAGAGTTGATCGCGGCCACCCGCGGCCTCGGCTATCTGCTCAGCGATGGACGCGAGACCGGTCGCCCCGACATCGTCTTCGGCGCCATCATTCTGCTCGCGCTGCTGGGCAAAGTGAGCGACAGCTTGCTGCGTCTGCTCGAGGCGGCATGGCTGTCATGGCGAGACGTACGCACCGACACCGAATCTGCCGTGCTATGACTAACCTATCCAGTCTCCCCGACGCTCGGCACGTTCCGGCGAACGACGTGCCGCCGCTGCTCGACCTCCGTATCGATGGAAAATCCTATGGCACCCGCCGAGTTCTCGACCCGCTGCATTTATGCATCGGTGCCTCCGAGGTCGTTAGTCTGGTGGGACCGAGCGGCTGCGGAAAGAGCACGTTGCTGCGGGTCGTAGCGGGTTTGGACGCCCACTTCAGCGGTAGTTGCTTATTGGACGGTGCGGTGCAACAGGGACCGTCGCACAAGATCGGCGTCGTATTCCAGGAGCCACGCCTCTTGCCTTGGTTGAGCGTCGCGGACAATATTGCGTTTTCTGCCGGACCTCGACAAGGCAAACATCCGCGCGTCGCGGAGTTGTTGTCCGAGGTGGGCCTCGAAGGCGCCGGTGCGTTGCTGCCGAAGCAGTTGTCCGGCGGCATGGCACAACGCGTGGCAATCGCACGTGGATTGTTCCCACAACCGCGTCTGCTGCTGATGGACGAGCCTTTCAGTGCGGTGGATGCGATCACGCGTGAACGGCTGCAGGATCTGCTGCAGGTGCTCACGCAACGCCATGGCACGGCCACGCTGCTGGTGACACACGATCTGGACGAGGCGTTGCATCTGTCCGATCGCGTGCTGTTGATGACACCGGACGGTACGCAAAGTGCCGGACATATTGCCAGCGAGTTTATGGTGCCGACACGCCGCCCCCGCCTGCGGCCCGATAGCGATACAGTCAGCGCGCATCGCATCATCGATGATCCGGTCAACGCCATCAAACGGCGGCTGCATAAGCAGATTCGCGCCAGTATCGCGGCCTGATCATGTCAGCGGATCAAACGCCCCACAGCGGTCTCCTGGCGAAATCAGTCGGTCGTGAAGCCGACACAGTCGACTGTCCGCGACACTCGCACCAAAGCCCGATCCGAACGATGTCAGGCCCGGCACCAGAACCTCCAGCGCCGCACGATCCGGATCGCGGTGTCGACAATTCCCGCAATGTGCGCTTGCTGATGCACGTGCGCCCCATGCCAGCGCCGCCGAAGCTCGATCCGTCTGTGCCTGTGCCGGCCCCAGCGCAACCGATGTTGATGTCGCTGATGATATTGATAAGGCTGCTATACGTCCGAAGAACCGCATTCCTTGCTCCTGCTGTCATCCTCGACGACCTTCACCCGATCAACCCGGCGCAAAGTCAGCTACCCAAGCCTGTCCAATACGAACCAAAAACGTGTACCGATAACCAATAACCGATTACCACGTTGACGATCACCCCCGCCGTGAACGCGATGAATGGCTTGTACCCTGTTGCCTTGAGGCTCGACAGGCGGGTCGTCAATCCAATGCTCAGGAAGCAGAACGTAAATGCCCAGGTACGTAACGCGACGATGGGCGCGATGAAAGCAGGGGTGACGACACGGCGGTAATCAGCCAGCGAATAATGACTCGCCAACCACGTCACCAGAATCGACGCCAGTACGAACCCGATCACAAACTTCGGAAAGCGGTTCCAGATTTCTCGCGCGACCGGTTGGGTCACGATCTGTGTCGATGCAGCACCCGATGCACCCGCTATCTTTGCATCCTCGCGATCCCAGCGCGTAGTCGCGAGAATCGCAAGGACGAATGCCCAGATACCGATCCAGACGTCGCGACCCACCACCTTCATCAGCGTGAACGCTTGTACCGACGCCTCTGGCGCCCCCGCAATCGCGCCATTCGCATGCGATGCCAGACTGCCATACGCCTGTGCTGCGGCGATCCCGGCCGCATCGGCGAATTCGGACGTGCCAATCCAGGCGCCCGCGACGCCGGTCGACAAGCCCAATGCGCGAGACGC
>CAWUJR010000584.1:0-2740 GCA_963922375.1 uncultured Robbsia sp. | reverse complement strand
CGGTGATGCGGGCAGTTTTACACCTTCTTTCGCAGAATGCGGTTGGTTTTTGTTCACTTTCCACTCCGACTGAGGCTAATCCTCTTTGACGATCCGTGGCACGCCGGCAGCGTCGTTTTTTTTTGCGCCACCCTTTTGACACCATGAGATACGGAAAATGAGGCATACTGAATTAAACGTTCGTTTGTATTTCGATATGCCAGACTCGCCGCATATGGATGAGTTTCACGAATGGAATAAAGCAAAAAACATACCTTTTTGTATAATGCTGTATAGGCAAGATTTTTAAAAATAGTGCTTCTTTCGACACTTCTCGCGTTCGATGATAATGAATTCAGTCAATGGTCTGTCTCATGTCCGGTAAATCAATGGTTTCTTATCCCGAGCGCCCGGCGATCGGCACGGTGCCGGTCGCAAACGCGACAGCCGGGTGCCAAGGTTGTCGCGAACCGGACGACGGCGACCATCGCCTGACGGATTTCGATTTTGCTTTTCAGCCGATTGTCGACGTCAGCAAGCAGTCGGTGTATGCGTGTGAAGCCCTCGTGCGCGGTATGCACGGCGAGGGGGCGCAGGCGGTCTTGAGTCAGGTTGATGACGCGAATCGCTATCGCTTCGACCAACTGTGCCGCACCAAGGCCATTGCGCGTGCCGCTGCATTAGGATTGCAAGATTTTCTCTCGATCAATTTTCTGCCCAATGCGGTCTATCGGCCGGAAGCCTGCATCCGGAGTACTTTCGACGCCGCAGAAAAGCACGGTTTCCCATTGAATAAAATTATCTTCGAAACCATTGAAGGCGAAAATATCGTCAATCGACCGCACCTGGTTGACATCTTTCGCACTTACCGAAAATTTGGCTTCCAAACGGCCATCGATGATTTCGGTTCAGGTTATTCCGGCTTGTTACTGTTGACCGATTTCCAACCGGACTTGATCAAGCTGGATATGGAACTGGTGCGAGGGATCGACACCGATAGCATCCGGCAGGCGATCGTCCGCGGTGTGCTGAAGATCTGTGGGGATCTGGGCACGCGCGTGATCGCCGAGGGTATCGAAACACGAGAGGAGCGTGACTTCTTCGTCGCGCACGGTGTGTCGCTGATGCAGGGGTATTTCTTCGCAAAGCCGGCTTTTGCTGCGATCCCGCCTCTGGACGCTGCGGCGTTCGGGTGATGACGCAACGCGCGTCGATTGCGACAGTGACCGCGTCGTCGCCGTATTGGCGGTGTCGTCGCCGCAACTCCCCGGTGCCCGGGTCTATAAGGACACCTTTGTCCGCAATTTACCGGCACATCGTATGGCCGGGCTGGTCCACTGCCCCTCTATAATAGGCGACCGCCCCGCGCCGCCAAACAAAGTTGTCGATGTCCGCCTCCGCTTTTGCCTCCGCCGTTGCCGCGCTCCGCGCCGCATGCTCTTCAATCGCCGCGAATGTTTCGTCGTTACCGGTTCGCCGTGAGGCGCGCGCGACCATCGTGTTGGCGCTGCCGTTGATTGCCAGCCAATTGTCGGCGATGGGAATGAATCTGATCGACGTCCTGCTCGCGGGGCATCTGGGCGCGCGCGTGCTCGCCCCGGTCGCTATCGGCACCAGCATCTGGATGTTGGTGATGGTGTGTCTGAATGGCATGATGATGGCGCTGCCGGCGTCGGTCGCGCAGTTGGATGGCGCCAATCGACGGGCGGAGGTCTGGCCATTGTTTCGTCAGGCGCTGTGGTTGGCCGTCACGCTAGGGGCCGTGCTGGTTGTTGTCGAAGGGGTGGTCGGCCCCCGTTTGATGGCTGCGATCGGCGTCACGCCCGATTTGCTGGTCGATGCAACGCGCTTTTTACACGTCATCTGTTTCGGCGCGCCGGCACTTGGTATTTTCTTTGCCTGCCGCGGGTTTTCCGAAGGGCTGTCGATGACGCGGCCGAGTTTGCTATTCGGTTTGTTGGGGCCGATATTGCTGGCACCCATCGGCTATGTCCTGATGTATGGCAAATTCGGTTTGCCGGTGCTCGGGGTGGTGGGTAGCGCGCTGGCGACGGCGATCGTTTTGTGGTGTCAGGCCATTGCGTTTCTGGTTTTCGTCTTTTGCAGCCCGCGTTACCGCGCGTTGCGGCAAGCGGACGGCAGTCATCGGCCTGATTTCCGCGCAATTCTCGGACTTTGCCGCACCGGTGGGCCGATGAGCGTCACCTTGCTGATGGAGGCCGGTATCTTCATCGCAACATCGTTGGTCATTGGCCGTTTGGGCGAGACGGCGGTGGCGACGCACCAAATTGCATTCAGTGTCGCCTCGTTGACCTTTATGGTCCCCTTGGGTCTGTCGATGGCCATTACCGTCCGCGTCGCGCATGCGAAAGGGCGCGGTGACGCGGCCGGTATCCGGCGTGCCGGTTTCGTCGGAATCGGCATGGCGCTCGGTGTGCAGATGATCGCGAGCGGTCTGATGCTGACGGTGCCGGCGGTCATCGTCGGCTTTTACACGCGCGACCCGCAGGTCATTGCGAGCGCGATCGTGCTGTTGCGTCTGGCGGGGCTGTTCCAGATCTCAGACGGCGTCCAGGTGGCGTCGAACGGCGCATTGCGTGGCTTGAAGGACACGCGCATGCCCATGTTCATCACGATGTTTGCATATTGGATGATCGGCATGCCGGTCGGCGTCTGGCTGTCGATTCACTGCGGCTATGGTGCGCCGGGTATGTGGATCGGGTTGGTAGCTGGTTTGAGCGTGGCCGCTGCTTTGTTGTTC
>CAWUJR010000583.1:0-2745 GCA_963922375.1 uncultured Robbsia sp. | reverse complement strand
ATAGACTTTCACTACTGCACGGATCCGGAACTCGCGATGCAAGCGGTGATCGACACGCGTGCCACGGTGATCCTGCAAGATCTGGTCATGCCGGGTATCGATGGCTTGACGCTGGTGCGCCGCTATCGTGCCCGGCGCGAGACACGCGATATTCCGATCATCGTGCTATCGACCAAAGAAGAGCCGCAGATCAAGAGCGCCGCGTTCGCCGCCGGCGCGAACGATTACCTGGTCAAGCTGCCGGATGCAATCGAGCTGATCGCACGCATTCGCTATCACTCGCGTTCGTACATCAGTCTGCAACAGCGCGATGAGGCGTACCGTGCATTGCGTCAAAGCCAGCAGCAATTGTTGGAAACCAATCTGGAACTGCAACGACTGACGCACTCGGATGGGCTGACCGGATTGTCGAATCGTCGCTATTTCGACGAATACCTGAATGCCGAATGGCGTCGTGCGTGTCGCGAGCATAAATCGATCGCGATGCTGATGATCGATGTCGACCATTTCAAATCGTATAACGACACCTATGGTCACGTAGCCGGTGATGAGGTGCTCAAGCGCGTGGCGAAGACGCTGACCGAAGTGGGTGGGCGAGCGTCCGATCTGCCGGCACGTTTCGGCGGCGAAGAGTTCTCCGTCATCCTGCCTGGCGCCACGCCGGTCGGTATGCGGATGATGGCGGAGAAAGCCCGTCTGTCGATCGAGCAGTTGGCCATTCCACACATCGGATCGTCCGCATCGCCCGTGGTTAGTGTCAGTATCGGTACCGCCATTCTGGAGCCGAAGGAAGGCGAAGTGGCGACGATGCTGATCGAGGCGGCGGACGCCGCACTGTACCGTGCAAAACGTGACGGCCGGAACCGCGTGCGCGGCTGAACGGTCGACTCGCTGACCGGTCAATACCGCGCCTGAACCGTCCACTGATCCTGAAAGATCAACCGCCCCCCACCGTGGCATTGCACGGTGGGGGGCGGTTGACCATCACAAGCTCACATTAGAACGTGTGGTTGATACCGGCGTAGAAACCGGATTGCGTATGACCGCCGATCGGGTTATCGGTCGAGCCCACGGCATCGGCACCCAGCCCGAATTGTGCATTCGACGAGTTACGTGCCTGTGCGGCCGTCAGATACAGGAAGGTGCGCTTCGACAGGTTATACGTGCCGCCGACTTCATAGATCGTTGCCATACCGCCGCCCTGTGCCGGGTTGCCGTTCGCATTGATATGGAAGCCGCCTACCGTCATCGCAAATTCCGGATTGAACTGGTAGGTCACACCCAGCCATTCGTGGTCGGCCGCCGTCGCGTTGCCGGCAACCGTCACGTCGCTTGCCCACATATGCTCATACGCGCCCTGTACCTTGAATTTGCCAAGGAACAGATTGGCCATTGCAAAGTACTCGCGCGAGTAGTTGAACAGATCCGAGTAGCGACCGTTCGCGTCACGCATGTCGTCATACAGACCGCGGACCTGGATCCACGGGTTCGTATAAGTGATTTGCGCGCCGGTGGATCGGCCATAGCCGCCCACTGCACCTTCGTTGAAGTGGCTTTGATTGCCCAGCGCCATCCGCAGTTCGACGTCGAAGCCACCGACCACCGGCGATTGGTAACGAATGTTGTTGCTGGTCTGGTTCCAGTTACGGCCACGCACCAGCGATGCCGACGACCAGGCTTCCTGCACGAACGGATCGAAGTCCCAGTCACCGTTCGAGATCCACAGCATCCGGCCCGCCGACAGCGTACCCAGGTTGTTGTTCTTCAAACCGACGGTTGCCCAACGATTGAATCCGCCTGCGCCGCCGACGGTGCCGTTTGCCGTGTTCAGGCCTTGCTCTAATTGGAACAGCGCGTAGTTACCCCCTCCAAGGTCCTCCACGCCCTTCAAACCGAACATACTGGTACCCCAGTCGCCGCTTTCCCCGCGCCAACGGTTCGCGGAATTGCCTGCGCCGTCGTTGACCCCATGAATGTATTCGATACCGTTATCGAGCCGGCCGTACATCGTCACGCTCGACTGCGCCTGCGCGGCACCCACGATGCCGATGCCTGCAACCAGTGCGGCGAGTATTTTCTTTTTCATCTGCTCCTCCATCCCTTTCTGTTGACGACCGTTATGGCGTGTGTGAGGCGACCCTCATACGGACCGGTCCTGATTCCGTATCGCTCGATGTTGCTTTTCAGCCGGCCCGCCGTTCTCATCGCTCTGTGGCGATTACAGCGTATTTCATTCGAACGCGCCGAACGAATTTTTAACATGGTCGTCCGAGCGACTCAATAGCGGTTTATACCGTTGGGTAATTCACGTGTCGTTATGTGGTGTACTAATGACAGTGTCATGAATTATAGACTTGACCGTTTCCCCTATTAACGTTAAACGCGAGGGAAAATACGGTGTTTATGTGCGGAAACGCGCAAAGCGACGCTGGCCGGCGGTTCGCAGTATCTTTCCGATATCGGTCGATCACAGAACGGTGAATACGACGAGATAATTCGATCTCTTGAAAATATCGAGTACGGAAATAGTCGGCTGTCGGCGCGCTGCATTTCCGTCAGGTCTCCGACGCAATGCATATCGCTGACAGGGCAGTCTTTAAGATTTGGAAAGATTTGATTTTGGGGGAACTAAGGCAGACAAGTGCTTAGTGGGCTAAGCGGTAATGAGCGGAAAGTACGCGCACGACGGCGACGCCCGTAAAGGGGCGTGCCGCCGTGCGTCGTCGCATGGGCGCGGCTCGGCAC
>CAWUJR010000582.1:0-2748 GCA_963922375.1 uncultured Robbsia sp. | reverse complement strand
GCGTGGGCGCACTGGCCGCTTTCTTCGACAGCTTACCGGCACCCGGTGCACCTGCCGGACGCTCCGGCGTATCGGTCACCAAACGGAAGTCCATCTTGCGCGCATCCAAATCCACGCGTCCGACCTGCACCCGCACCCGATCCGTCAGCCCGTAACGCATGCCGGTCCGTTCCCCGCGCAGTTCGTTGCGAACTTCGTCGTACTGGAAGTAGTCGGTGCCCAGCTCGGAGACATGCACCATGCCTTCGACAAACAACGAATCCAGCGTGACGAATACCCCAAACGATGCGACGCCGCTGACCGAGCCGCCGAACTCTTCGCCCAACTTGTCGCGCATGAAATAGCACTTGAGCCAGGCCTCCACATCGCGCGACGCTTCGTCTGCACGACGTTCGTTCGACGAGCAATGCAGGCCGAGCTCTTCCCAAATCGCCACGCCCGGCTTCGACTTCGTGCGAACCGATTTCTTCGCTTCGGCCGCCTTGGCTTCCGCGGCTTTCTGCGATTTGCGCACCTTCGACGACACCGCCGTATTCAGCGTGACGCTGCCGGCATCGGGCACATATTTCTGCCCTTGCAAGATCGCTTTGATCGCACGGTGCGTCAGCAAGTCCGGATAGCGTCGGATCGGGCTGGTGAAATGCGCATAGGCCTCATATGCAAGGCCGAAGTGGCCGACATTCTCCGGGCTATAGACCGCCTGTTGCATCGAGCGCAGCAACATTGTCTGCAACATCGGGGCATCGGGACGTGTCTTGACTTGCTGCATCAATGCGGCGAAGTCGCTTGCATGCGGGGTATCGCCGCCACCAAGCGACAAGCCCATGCCACGCAGGAAGGTACGCAAGTTTTCGAGCTTTTCAGCCGTCGGTCCTGCATGCACCCGATACAGACCCGGGTGCTTGTGACGCTTCAGGAAGTCTGCCGCACAGACGTTCGCCGACAGCATGCACTCTTCGATCAGCTTGTGCGCATCGTTGCGGGTGCGCGGCACGATCTGCTCGATCTTGCCTTGCGGATTGCAGACGATATACGTTTCGGTCGTATCGAAGTCGATTGCGCCGCGACGCTTGCGCGCTTCGAGCAGTACCCGATAAACCGAATGCAGATCCTGCAGATGCGGCAGGATCGCCGCACGCTTCGCGGCCTCCGGACCCTTCGTGTTCGACAGCACCGCCGCCACTTCGTTATAGGTCAGACGTGCGGCCGAATGAATCACCGCCGGATAGAACTGATACGCTTTCAGTTCGCCCTTTGCGGTGATCAGCATGTCGCAGGTCAGCACGCAACGGTCGACAGCCGGGTTCAGCGAGCACAGACCGTTGGACAGCTTTTCCGGCAACATCGGAATCACGCGACGCGGGAAATACACCGACGTGCTGCGCTCCAGCGCATCGACATCGAGTGCTTCGCCCGGCTTCACGTAGTGCGATACGTCGGCAATGGCGACAAGCAGACGGAAACCATTGCTGCGACCGATTTTGACCGGCTCGCAATAAACGGCATCGTCGAAGTCGCGCGCGTCTTCGCCGTCAATGGTCACCAGCGGCACGTCGCGCAGATCCACGCGCTCTTTCAGATCCACCGCACGCACTTCGTCGGGGAGCTTCGAGGCCTGGGCCGATGCCGCGTCGGAGAAGATATGCGGCACGCCATATTTGCGCACCGCAATCTCGATCTCCATGCCCGGGTCATCGATCTCGCCCAACACTTCGATGACCCTGCCGACCGCTTGAGAATGACGGCTCGGATAGTCGACGATCTGGATGCTGACGACCTGGCCCGGCTTGGCGCCCGCCAATGCATTTGCCGGCACCAGCACGTCATGGCCGATCCGCTTGTCTTCCGGCGCGACGAGATACGCGCCGTTTTCATGGATCAGACGGCCGATCACGCGCGTCGTCGCGCGCTCGACGATCTCGACCACATGCCCTTCGGGCCGACCGCGGCGATCCTGGCCGGTGATGCGCGCCAATACACGATCGCCGTGCATGACCTTCTGCATCTCCTGATGCGACAGGAACAAATCGTCGGTCGCGTCGTCCGGGATCAGGAAACCGAAGCCGTCCCGATGACCTTGGACGCGACCCGCGACGAAGCTCGACGCGTTAGCCAGCTGCACAAAACCTTTCGCATCGATGCGCAATTGCGCATCGCGCTCCATGGCATTGAGCCGCTTGAAGAAACCGTCGCGCTCTTCCTGCTTGATCGACAGCGCGTCAGCGACACCGTCGCCGGTGAGCAACGTCGATGCGGTACGCAACGTGCCGAGGATTTCCTCGCGGCTGGGCACCGCGTAGGCAAACTTGATGGCGGGCTTGTCGATGATTTTTTCCCGGGACTGTCGGCTTTTCACGCGGATGTGTCTTACCTGATCGAAAACGGGGGGACGCGTGCCGTCGCGTGGGTGCAAGAAACTTGCGCCGTTACGGCTATTCCTCATGCAGCGGCACGTACTGACCGAGCATTCTACCATCAGGCTTTATCTATGCCTGGGTCTATGCCGGATTGCGTTTCAATGATGTGCGATGTTCGGACGCGCAAAAATGAAAAAACCCGCATGGAGCGGGTTATTTTCAACAGCGACTGCAACGAATTTTTTGCTGAAGCGATTCAGGGCGCTATCGCTCAAAATTTTTGGTGCCCAGGAGAGGACTCGAACCTCCACACCTTGCGGCACACGGACCTGAACCGTGCGCAGATCGGAAGAGCGTCGTGTAGGGAAAGAGTGTAGGCTATAGTGTAGAT
>CAWUJR010000581.1:0-2749 GCA_963922375.1 uncultured Robbsia sp. | reverse complement strand
CCGCACACGCGCCCCTTCATGATGTCGGTCGCGGCATCGATGGCGATGCGAACGACGACGCCGTGCGCGCGTCCGGTGGCAGCGCAGCGATGCACGATCCTGCGGCGAATCTGGATATCGGCGCAATGGTCCATGTCGGGCATTGGACCGATCGGCGCGCGCGGGCGATCTACCGCGGTGCGCAATGGGATGCCGTATTGGTCGACGAGGCAGCGGAGCGCCCTGGCTGGTATCGGATCAATCGTATCGACGGCATTCGACTGGTGCTCGAACCGAGCGATCGTCAGCACGATCGATAAACAAGTAAAGGGGGCGAATGATGATGGAACTGAATATTGCAGCAATGGTGCTGTTGTTCGTGGTGATCGTGGTCGCCGCGCAGGCGATCAAGATCGTGCCGCAGCAGCATGCATGGGTGGTCGAGCGCCTGGGGCGCTTTCATCAAGTGCTGACCCCGGGTTTGACGATCGTGATCCCCTTCATCGATCGCGTCGCCTATAAGCATGTGCTGAAGGAAATTGCGCTCGACGTCCCCAGCCAGATTTGCATCACACGCGACAACACGCAGTTGCAGGTGGATGCGGTGCTGTACTTTCAGGTCACCGACCCGATGAAAGCGTCGTATGGGTCGGCGAACTTCATCATGGCGATCACGCAATTGTCGCAGACGACATTGCGTTCGGTCATCGGTCGCCTCGAGCTCGACAAAACGTTCGAGGAGCGGGATGTCATCAATCGGAGCGTCGTGGATTCGCTCGATCAGGCAGCGGGCAACTGGGGCGTCAAAGTGTTGCGATACGAGATCAAGGATTTGACGCCCCCGCAGGAAATTTTGCGTGCGATGCAGTCGCAGATCACGGCGGAGCGCGAAAAACGCGCGCTGATCGCCGCGTCGGAAGGGCGGCGCCAGGAGCAGATCAATCTTGCCTCCGGCGCGCGGGAAGCGGCGGTGCAGCAGTCGGAAGGCGAGCGGCAGGCGGCGATCAATCGCGCACAGGGCGAAGCCTCGGCGATCCAAGCAGTGGCCGAAGCCAATGCGTCGGCGATCGAGAAGATTGCGGCGGCGATTCAGGCGACCGGCGGCATGGACGCGGTGAACCTGAAAATCGCCGAGCAGTACGTCGGGGCCTTCGGTAATCTGGCAAAGGCGGGTAACACGCTGATTGTGCCGGCGAATCTGAGCGATATGAGCAGCATGATCGCGTCGGCACTGAAAATCGTCCAACCGACGCCGCGCACCAAGTAATCCGGCGTCAAAACGCTGAGAACAACACCTTGAGCCGCGGTATAACGTCGCGGCCGACGTAACGGCCGACGTCGCGGCCGACGTAACGGCCGACGTAACGGTCGACGTGTGGGCAGCGTAGGGGACGGCCGATTCGAGTCTCGCCCGTGCACGGTACGCACACTTACGACGACGTGCGGAGCACGCGCGCCTTCTCGCGTTCCCAATCCCGTTTCTTCTCGGTTTCGCGCTTATCGTGCTGCTTCTTGCCCTTCGCCAAGCCGATTTCGCACTTGATCAAGCCGCGCAGATAGTGGAAGTTGAGCGGGACCATCGTGAAGCCACGCTGCTCGACCTTGCCAATCAATCTGCGGATTTCGGCCGCGTGGAGCAACAGCTTGCGGGTGCGCGTAGCGTCGGGGTGGATGTGCGTGGAGGCCGAGCCGAGCGGGCTGATGTGGGCACCGATCAGGAACAGCTCGCCGTTGCGAATCACGACATAGCCTTCCTTGATCTGCGCCCGTCCCGCGCGGATCGCTTTGACCTCCCATCCTTCGAGCACGATGCCGGCCTCGTAGCGCTCCTCGATGAAATAGTCGAAGTGGGCGCGTTTGTTGTCTGCAATGCTCATCGATGGATGTTCGCCAAGTCGGATAAAATTACGATTCTAGCAAAATGCTCGCTCTCGCCGACGGCAACGTTGGCGTTGTTTATAAGCCCCTATGGCCGACGTCCAAAAAACGCTTCTCATCCGACACTCTGCCGAGCAGATGTACGACCTCGTCACCGACGTGGCCGATTACCCCAATTTCCTTCCATGGTGCGGAGGCGTCGAGATTCAGCATGAAGACGACACCAGCATGGATGTGCGCATCGCGATCAACTTCAAGGGGCTGAAACAGCACTTTGCTACGCATAATGTACAGGAACGACCGACGCGAATCGATATGCAATTTGCCGAAGGGCCGTTCAAGAAGTTCTCGGGCAGCTGGCGCTTCACGCCGCTGCGCGAGGACGCGTGCAAGATCGAGTTCTCGCTGCACTACGAATTCGCGAACTTTTTCGTCGAAAAGATCATCGGCCCGGTGTTCAACATCATTGCGAACACCTTCGTCGATTCGTTCGTGAAGCGCGCGGACGTGCGGTATGCCAAAAAGCCCTGATATGCCGGAGACGGCCGTCATCCCGGTGCAGATCTGCTATCTCGCTCCTGGCGTGCAAACGCAGTTGGATCTCGATGTGCCGCAAGACGCGACCGTAGGCGAGGCGCTGCGCTTGAGCGGCATCGTCGAGCGGCATCCGGAAATCGATCTGACCACGCAGCAAGTGGGCATCTTCGGCAAGATCAAGGCGCTTGGCGACCGCTTGTCGGAGAACGATCGGATAGAGGTCTACCGGCCGTTGACCGTCGACCCGAAAGTCGCCCGCGCGCGTCGCGTCGCCAAAAGCCGCAAAGGCGGGTCGACCGAAGGGCGAAAATGGGCGCGCCGCGAGGCGTAGCGGCAAGGGCAAGGGCAACGGCGA
>CAWUJR010000580.1:0-2753 GCA_963922375.1 uncultured Robbsia sp. | reverse complement strand
TGCACGACGCGCCGGTCCGCGTTCAGTGCGGCAGCCGACGTGCCGGCGCCGGACGCCGCCGCATGGGAGACGTTATTCGACACTGCGTCCGCCGCATACGCAGACGTGCCGATGACAAACGCGCATGCCAGCAATGCATGCGAAAGAGCGCGGGAGCGAGGGAAGGTCATCGTGCGCTCCTTAAGCATGACGCGCTTCGACGATCAGCGTGTCGGCCAGACGCATCGCCAACGCAGACAGCGTCAGCGTGCAATTGACCGTACCCGCGCTGGCCATCACGCCGCTCGATGCGATGAACAGATTGCGATGGTCGTGTGAACGCAGGTCTTTGTCGACGACCGAATTGCGCGGATCGTTGCCCATGATCAACGTGCCCATGATGTGGTTGTTATTGAAATACGTATCGTCGAAACGCACATCGGTGCCGCCGAACAGGTCGGCGATGTTTGCGTAGTGGCCGCGTGCCACCTTCGCGGCCCGGTTGATGTAATCGTCGATGCGGTAATGCACTTCCGGTCGCGCAATGCCCAACTTGTCCTTGAACTCCCGGCTGGCAGTGATGCGGTTCTCCGGATCCGGCAGGATGTCGAAGAAACTGTTCACGACGACCCAACGCGATGCATAGTCACGGATCTTTTCGTCCAGTTCCGCGCCATAGAGGCCTTTGGAGAGCAGATAGGTCGATACGGCATTCATCGGTGAGTAATTGCCGACGTTGATTTTCATCGCCGAATATTCTGCCCGTGTCGGGCCATCGCGTAGGTTATTGATGCAGCTCAGGCGCATCGGTCCGCGCCCGGGCCACATCGGTTCTTTCGACAGAAACGTCACGCTGGTGCCAGGATGGTCCATCAGGTTCCGGCCTACCTGATCCGAGCTGTTGCCGATGCCGCCGGCAAAGCGATCGCTGAGCGAGTTCAACATCAGCTTCGGCGTCTCGATCGCATTGGCGGCCAGCACGAAGATCTTGCCGGTCACGCGATGCGTTGTCCCGTTCGGGTCGAAATAATGCACGGCGACGATATCTGCGTTGGCGTCGTGTTCGATCCGATAGACCACTGCATCGGTCAGCAGACGGGCGCGGGCGGCTTCGGCTTTTCGCAGCGCGGTTTCACCGGTGTACTGCGCTTCGATCGGGCAGATCGGCATGCAATTGCTATTGCCGCAGCACGCCGGGCGGCCATCGAACGGCGCCGTGTTACGGGCGGCAGGTTCGGTGACGTGCTTGTAGCCATGCGCTTCGACGACTTCCTTGAAGCGACGGTCGAAATCGGACAGGGGCAATGCCGGATGGGGATACGGTTTCGACCGAGGCGAACCCAGACCTTCGTTTGGTCCACCGACACCCATCTCCACTTCCGATTCGTAGTAGTACGGCTCGATATCTTCGTAACGGATCGGCCAGTCACGACCGACGCCATACATCGATTGCAGCTTCATGTCGTTCGGCAACAAACGCCACGACTGTGCGGACCAGTGCCAAGTGGTGCCACCGGCAACGCGCAGATAGCCGGCCTTGTACTTTTCGGGGCCGCGCTGCACCAGATAGTCGTTCGGTGGCGAGTATTGCGGGTGGGGTGCATGGGCGCTGGGCGGATAGGGCGACTGGAAGTCGGATTTGTACGCGCTATTGCGGTAGTTCTCGACGACACGCCAGCGTTCGATGCGCGGGCCGGCTTCCAGCATCAGGACATCAATGCCGGCCTTGGCCAGTTTCTGTGCGATTTGCGAGGCAGCAATGCCCGAGCCGACGATGACGACGTCGGCGGATTGATTCAATGCCATAGTGAATGCTTTAGATAAGATGCGCTATATGCGCGGCGGTATTTGCACCGCGAAAAGACAAGGGCTTCGGCAGCAGCCAACGTGTATGGCCTGTTCGGCACGTGCGCGATTCCCGTGGGAAAAAGCCCGAGGAAGGAAACACAACATCGGTCGATCCGACCGTCAGGACGTGGCGGCTGACAGCAGCACCGATGGCGGGGCTGACCAGTACCCCGGCTGAGCGTGCGCATATGTGGGCATCACGATGACGTCGGCAATCGGTGGGTACATCAGTGCCTGTTCGTAGGCCACTGCACGCGCGTGCGCCCCCGATCCCACAATGCCGAGGTACCAGCCTTTCATCACGGTCTTCGGCAGCGCTGCCAGCGGTGACGATTGCGCATCGAGTGTGCTTTGCAATGTGTTGGCGGGCGTCGCATGCTGCGCGATAAACGCCCGCAATCGCGCGATGTGCTGCGGGAGATCGGCCTGGTCGGCGAGCAGACCGCCGTAGATCGCCTGAGCAAGGTCAGTGTTCAGCGCCGTTTTGCCGGTCAGATAGCGCGACAGGTGCAGAAAGGCATCGAAGTCGGCATCGGATGAGGACGGCAGGACATCGCCGTTTAACGGCGCACCTGCTGCGGGAGCGGCTTGTTGCGCCGCCGCCGCCGCGATCCAAGGTGTGCGTTGTCGCTCGATCGCCACGATGCCCGCGCCGCCGAACGCAAGCGCGATTGCGGAGCGGAACATGAAGCGGCGGCGCGACCGTGCAAACGGTGGCTGTCCGTGGGGCCAGGAGTCTTTTTTCATGGATTCGACAGTGATTGCGGGTGCGGCAGTGCCGAGTGGCGGGGCCACCGAACACAGCCGAGGCAAGGATATGCCTGTCGAATAATCAGGAGAAGGGCAGCGGCGGGTGCTGTGTCCGATTATCACCCTTTATGGGCGATAATCGGACGAATTGAGGGTTAACCCTGTGACAAACTTAC
>CAWUJR010000579.1:0-2754 GCA_963922375.1 uncultured Robbsia sp. | reverse complement strand
GCCAGCGTGAAGATCGCCTGCGTGGCTTTGCTGGCGGCCAACGCCCGTGCGGCGGCCTTCGCTGCATCGTTATACGCTTTCGGACTGAAGGTCCCGGGCTTGCCGAGACCCACGATCAGGATGCGCGACGTGCCTGCGATTGCTGCGGTATGCAGAATCAGCGTCGAGCCGATGCGGCCATCAATGTCGCCGGCTTTCACCAGTTGCGACAGATGCCCATCGGTCATCGCGTCGATCTGCGCGGCGGCGCCTGAAAGCGCCTGCCCTTCGAAAACGCCGACCACGATACAATCGGTTTTGGTTCCGGGAAGCGAGCGGTCAGCTTTGCTCCACTCGAAGGCTTTTATGCTAAAGTCCATCGCGCTTATTCCTGATTATCAGTCCAAGCGCGATTATCCGCTATTTTCTCCGGCGCGGCATGCTGCATGCGACACGACACGACACGCAGCGCCCGCCCCCGACGCTCAGGTTTTTCCGTACACAATGATTTTTCACCGTTCGCTGCAGCGTGAACTCGGTTACACCGCCGGTGCCGTCTTCATGGTGCTGCTGACGATCATGCTGACCTTCATGGTCATCCGGATCGTCGGCTCCGCTGCGGTCGGCAAGGCCGATCCGCGCGACATCCTGGTCCTGATCGGCCTGACGATGGTCGGCTATCTCGCGGTCATGTTGATCGTCACGCTGTTCGTGTCAATCCTAGTCGTGCTGACCCGCTGGTACAAAGATTCCGAGATGGTGGTCTGGCAAGCGTCCGGCGTCAGTCTGGTCGCGTTCGTACGCCCGATCGCCCTGTTCTCGACACCGCTGATCATCGCAATCGCCTTCTGTTCGTTGATCGCCTGGCCATGGGCGAGCGCGCAACAGGCGAAGATCAGCGCCCGCTTCCAGCAACGCGACGATGTGGCGATGCTCGCGCCCGGCCAGTTCAGCGAATCGGCCAGCAACCACCGAGTCTTCTTTATCGAGAAACTGTCGCAGAGCGCGCAGCGTGTGCAAAACGTGTTCGTGACCAGCACCGACCCCACCGGCAAGCTGTTCGTCGTCGTCTCGAAAGAAGGCCTGATCGAAACGCATTCGAACGGCGACCGTTTCGTCGTGCTCGAAAACGGCCGCCGCTACGATGGCGAGCCCGGCCATGCGAATTTCCGTATCGTCGAATTCAAGCGCTACGGCGTCAAGATGGAAGACAAGCCGACGGTGGACACGCCCACCACACGCGGCACGCCATCGATCGACCTGTTGCACAATCCGACGAACCAGAATCTGGGCGAACTCGCCTGGCGTATCGGTCTGCCATTGACCGGCGTGACGTTGATGTTGTTGGCGATCCCTCTCGCCTACCAGAACCCGCGGCGCAATCGCACCGTCAATATGGTGATGGCCGTGTTGATCTACCTGACCTATTCCAATCTGCAGAATTTGATGCAGAACTGGATCGAGCAAGGCAAGGTGTCGTTCCCGGTCGGCCTGATCGCGCTGCACGTATTGGTCGCGATCATTGCCGTGCTGATGATCTGGCGACGAATCCGCAATCGCCCTTTTTTCACGCTTAACGTGCGGCGTGCGCGATAGGATTTGAGTCGATGATGCGCACTTACGAAAGATACATTGGTCGACAGGTCTACCTGACCTTTGTCTTCATCCTTTTCGCTTTCTCCGGACTGCTGTTCTTCTTCGATCTGATCAGCCAGCTCGACTCGGTCGGACATGGCTCGTACAGCTTCGGCTATGCGGTGCTGACGGTGGCGTTGATGGCCCCGTCGCACTTCTACGACATTATCCCGGTCGCGGTGTTGATCAGCGCAATCTACGTGTTTGCGCAGATGGCGGGCACCTCCGAGTTCACGATTCTGCGCGCGGCCAGTCTGTCGCCGATGCGGGCGCTTGGGACGCTCATGAAGCTTGGGGTCCCGCTGCTGATTCTGACCTTCATCATCGGCGAATTTGTCGGACCGTATGCGAACCAGTTGTCGGAACGCGTCCGGTTGAGTGCGATGGGCTCGTCGGTGTCGTCGGGTTTCAAATCCGGCGTCTGGCTGAAGGACACGCTGACCAACGACGGCTCCCCCGCCGGCGCGAGCGGAAATCTGACGCGATTCATCAATGTCGGCAAGCTGAATCCAGATGCGACGATCAGCAACGTCAAAATCTATGAATTCGACTCGCAATACCGGCTGACGACGATCCGCGAAGCGAAGAGCGGGCGTTTCGTGCCGCCGAACCAGTGGCAACTTGAAAACGTCAGCGAACTGCATCTGCAACGTCTGACCGAGGAGCCGGTCGCCGATCTCAACTCGCTCGCGCCGCTGTATAAATCGATGCAAAGCAACGCGTCCACGACGTTGATGCGCTCCGAGTTGACGCCGAGAATTCTGTCGGTACTGCTGGTGCCACCGGACGAAATGTCGATCTGGGCGCTGACGTCGTATATCAGCCACCTGCGGGAAAACAGTCAGGACGCGCAGCGCTACGAAATCGCGTTGTGGAGCAAGATCTTCTACCCGTTTGCGGTATTCGTGATGTTGACGCTATCGCTGCCGTTTGCGTATCTGCACACGCGTGCCGGCGTGGTCGGCGTAAAGGTGTTTGGCGGCATCATGCTGGGGATGAGTTTCCAACTGGTCAATACGCTGTTCTCGCATATCGGTAATCTGAACACTTGGCCGGCCCCGGTGACCGCCGCGCTACCGGCGCTGCTTTATCTCGTGCTGGGGATCGTCGGGTTACGATGGGTAGACAGGCATTGACGGC
>CAWUJR010000578.1:0-2758 GCA_963922375.1 uncultured Robbsia sp. | reverse complement strand
TTCGATGCCCCGGCGCGGGATTCTGGCGCCCCGGCACCGGTCGGCCCGTGCGCCTATCCGTGGGCGAACCGACCTGATAGAATGAACGAAATGGTGCGTTGTCCGTCTGCGGATCGCGTGCCTACGCGTCCGATAACCGTGTCATCTATCCTCCAGGTCGCCGCGACGTCGTCTAACGACTTACCGGTGGACCGGACGCCTGGAACCATCAAGCCGCAGGGCTTAACACTGATATGGCCGGTATATTGATTGTTGCTCATGCTCCGCTCGCCAGTGCGTTGCGGGACTGCCTGAAGCATATCTATTGCGGGTTACCTGCCCGGATCGGGGCGCTGGACGTGGTGCCCGATAGCGATCCTGCGGCGGTAGTCGACGCCGCGCGTGCCGAAATCGACCGTTTGAGGGAAGGCAACGGCACGTTGGTGCTGGCCGACCTGTTCGGTGCGACGCCGGCGAACATTGCGTCGAAGCTCGGCGACTTGCCTGATGTCCGCGTATTGGCAGGCGTCAATCTGCCGATGTTGCTGCGGGCGGTCTGCTACCGCAACACGCCGCTGGACCTGCTGGTCGAAAAAACCCTTGCCGGGGGCGCAAACGGCATTCAATCGGTCGAATATGTTGCGGAATCTACCGCCGCTGCGCCTTGCGTCTTCCCGGTTCCTCCCGTGACTTGCCCTACCGAGCACCATGCTGCGCGAAGAAATCACCATCGTCAATAAGCTCGGCCTGCATGCTCGGGCGTCGGCAAAACTGACCCAATTAGCTGGAAATTATCAATCCGAGATCTGGTTGTCGCGCAATGGGCGACGGATCAATGCCAAGAGCATCATGGGCGTCATGATGCTGGCGGCCGGTATCGGCAGTACAGTATTGCTCGAAGTAGAAGGAAGCGACGAGGCGCAGGCGCTGGATGCGTTGAAAGCGCTGATCGCCAACAAATTCGGAGAAGGTCAGTGAACTGACCCGGCCCATTCATTCGCAGGAGCGCGCGTGTCGTTCACCCTCCATGGTATCCCGGTCTCCAAGGGCATCGCGATCGGTCGCGCGTATTTGATCGGACCGGCCGCGATCGATGTCGACCATTATCTGGTCGACCCGGCGGACATTCCGGCGGAAGTGGCGCGCTTCGCGGCGGCGCAGGACGCGGTGCATCAGGAGCTCGATGCGCTGCGTACCGAACTCCCCGCCGACGCTCCGGGCGAAATGGATGCGTTCCTGAATGTGCATACGTTGATCCTGCGCGACGCGATGCTGGGCGAAGCGACGGCGGAACTGATTCGGACGCGCCGCTACAACGCGGAGTGGGCGCTGACCGAACAATTGGCGATGCTGAGTCGCCATTTCGAGGAAATCGGCGATCCGTATCTACGCGAACGGCGCGCCGACGTCGAGCAGGTCGCCGAACGCGTGCTGAAAGTGCTGGCGGGTCAGCCGTCTGCCGCGCATTTATTGGCCAATCGTTCGCGCCATGCCGACGATATGGACATGATCGTCGTCGCGCACGACATCGCGCCGGCCGATATGCTGCAATTCAAAACACAGAGCTTCGGCGGATTCGTCACCGACCTGGGTGGCCGCACGTCGCATACGGCAATTGTCGCCCGCAGCTTCGGCATTCCGGCCGCTGTCGGCATGCAGCAGGCGAGTACGCTGATCCATCAAGACGACATCATCATCGTCGATGGCGAGCGTGGCGTGGTCATCGTCGCGCCGACGTCGGCGGTACTCGAAGAATATGCGTATCGGCAAAGCGAGCGTGCGCTCGAGCAGCGCAAGCTTCAACTGCTGCGCTCCGCCACCACGCAGACGCTCGACGGCACCCCGATCGAATTGCATGCGAACATCGAATTGCCCGGCGACGGCGTGGCCGCGCGCAACGCTGGTGCCTCCGGTGTTGGTTTGTTCCGTACCGAGTTCCTGTTCATGAACCGGCGCGATGCACTGCCGGATGAAGACGAGCAGGTCGCCGAATATCGCCATGCGATCGAGGCAATGGACGGCATGCCGGTCACGATCCGTACGATCGATGTGGGCGCCGACAAGCCACTGGATTCGCGCAGCGGGGAGGGCTTCGAGGCGGAGATGAATCCGGCGTTGGGCTTGCGCGCCATTCGTTGGTGTCTGTCCGAGCCGCAGATGTTCTTGACGCAATTACGCGCGATTCTGCGCGCGTCGGCATCCGGGCCGGTGCGGATCCTGATTCCGATGCTTGCGCATACCAGCGAGATCGATCAGACCCTGGATCTAATCGATGAGGCGAAACGGCAGTGCGATGCGGCCGGCCTGCCATACGATACGGCGATCAAGATCGGGGCGATGATCGAGGTGCCGGCGGCGGCATTGGCGTTGCCACTGTTCCTGAAGCGTTTCGATTTTCTGTCGATCGGAACGAACGATCTGATTCAGTACACGCTCGCGATCGACCGCGCCGACAATGCGGTGGCGAATTTGTTCGACCCATTGCATCCGGCGGTGCTGACGTTGATCAGTCACACGATTCGCGAGGCCACGCGGGCACGGGTGCCGGTGGCCGTCTGCGGTGAAATGGCCGGCGATCCCGCGATGACACGGCTCCTGCTGGGCATGGGGCTGCGCGAATTTTCGATGCATCCGAGCCAGGTGCTGGTCGTGAAGCGAGAGGTATTGCGCGCCGATCTACCTGCGCTCGAACGCAGCGTCGCCGACCTGCTGGCGATGTACGAGCCGCTCGAAATCAAAGCGGCATTCGAACGACTGGCGCTCCTCTAGACAGTGCTGG
>CAWUJR010000577.1:0-2759 GCA_963922375.1 uncultured Robbsia sp. | reverse complement strand
ATTCGGAGACGAGAGCGGGGCCCCGATAGATCAGGCCTGAGTACAGTTGCACGAGCGAGGCACCTGCGGCGATCTTGTCGAGCGCATCCTGCGCCGAGAAGATCCCACCCACGCCGATGATCGGAACGGCAGTGCCCAGTTTCGCATGCAGCGCCGCAATCACGCGGTTCGACGCTTCGCGCACCGGCGCACCAGACAAGCCGCCGGCCTCATCGGCATTCGGCAGGCCTTGTACGGCGCTGCGCGATAGCGTCGTATTGGAGGCGATCACGCCGTCGATATGATGACGAAGCACCGTGTCGGCGATGTTCTGAATGCCGTCCTCATCCAGATCCGGGGCAATTTTGAGCGCCAGCGGGACGTGTTTACCGTGCATCTCCGCCAATTGCTGCCGACGCTCCGTCAATGCGCGAAGCAGCGCATCGAGTTCGTTTGCACCTTGCAGTTGTCGCAGATTCTTCGTATTGGGTGACGATATATTGATCGCGACGTAACTCGCGAAGGGATAGACGCGATCCAGGCAATACAGATAGTCGTCGACCGCGCGTTCGATCGGTGTATTCGCATTTTTGCCGATGTTCAAGCCGAGGATGCCCTTCCAGTGCGCGGTCTGCACATTGGTCAGAAAGCGGTCGATGCCACCGTTGTTGAAGCCCATTCGGTTGATCAGCGCGTTTGCCTCCGGGATTCGGAACATACGCGGTTTCGGGTTACCCGGCTGTGCGCGAGGCGTCACGGTTCCCACTTCGATGAAGCCGAAGCCCAGGCCCGCCAGTCCGTCGATACATGCACCTTCCTTGTCGAGGCCGGCGGCCAGACCCACCGCGTTCTCGAAGCGTAGACCCATCACGGTGACCGGTGCGCTGACTTGCTTCGGAGCCAAGCAGCGAACCACGCCGGTGCGTCCGGCCGCCCCGAGTGCAGCCAACGTCAAATGGTGAGCGCGTTCCGCATCAAGGCGGAACAGGGACGGACGAACGAGCGGATACAGTGAGCTGAGCACGGTGGAGAATGCCGAAATGGGAAACGCGCTATTTTATGGCTTCTCGGCGGTCGGTGGCCGGAAAACTTCGCTTCGATCGGATCGCGGCGCCATACCGTCCGCTTCAAAACGCAAGTGCGCGTCAATCGGTTTGATCGGGCGCGTAGTCCGCGGTGACAGCGCGGGAGCGGCAGTCCGACCTTATTCAGACATGCGTCATCGCACTGGCCGCCGCGCAAGCCGTCGATGCGGGCTGCAGCAGTTCGAACGGTTGCCAACGCCCGTCGATCAGCGCCTCGAGCGGCGTAAAAGCGGCTTTGTAGGCCATTTTCCGGCTCTCCGCGATCCAATAGCCGAGATAGACATACGGCAGATTCAAGCTACGCGCCTGTTCGATCTGCCAGACGATGTTGTAGGTGCCAAAGCTCGTATGCGGCATGTGGCTGTCGTAGAACGTGTAAACCGCCGACAGGCCGTCGCCCAGGATGTCGATGATGCTGACCATGCGCAGATTGCTGCGACTTCGGTCGCGCAGGTCTTCCAGCGTCGTCGTCGTTCGCTCGGCGACATCTGCCGCAGTGTCGGTAGCGCGCGTACCGCCGCGCGTCGTGTCGCGAAACGTGACGAGCCGGGAGTTGACGCGGCTTTGTAGCAGGAACTGATCGTACTGCTCGCGGCTATCGCGATCCATGCCGCCGCCGGCATGCCGACTCGACTGATAGCGGGTGTAAAGCGCGTAGTGCTCTTCGTCGAAATGCAGTGGATCTGCGTGGGCGCTCAGCGCGCCGTGGTGCTTCCACGCGCGCCGCTGCGCCCGGTTTGGTTGGAACTGATCGACGACCACGCGTACCGGGACGCATGCGCGGCAGCCATCGCAATACGGGCGATAGGTAAATACGCCGGATCGACGAAAGCCGGTGCTCACTAACTCTGTATAGACATCCGAGTTGATCAGATGACCCGGCGTCGCGACCTGCGAGCGGGCGGTGCGTCCCGGCAGATAGCTGCAAGGATAGGGTGCCGTCGCGTAGAACTGCAGCGCAGACAGCGGCGACAGTGGGAATTCTTGTGGATGTGTCACGCAACGGGCTCCACGAAGCGGGCTTTTTTTCAGTCTATCATTTCTGCCGGTGCTTGAAGCACACCCTTGTCGAACGACCAGGAGATGGGCGGCTGGGCAATGGCATGGCGCAGATGCTGCACGAAAGCGCCTCGAGGTATCTCGTGTCCGCCCATGCGTGCCAGATGCTGCGTGTTTTGCTGGCAATCGATCAGCGTCACGTGCTGTGTGCGCAAGTGCGCGCATAAGGCCGCCAGCGCAATCTTCGACGCATCGGTTCGATGCGCGAACATCGATTCGCCGAAAAACATTTGCCCGATCGACACGCCGTAGAGACCGCCGACTCGTTCGCCGTCCAGCCAGGTTTCGACGCTATGCGCGAGACCGCGGCGATGTAGCGCAGAGTACGCGTCGATCACCGACGTCGTGATCCACGTGCCGTTTTGTCCATCGCGCGGCGCGAGCGCGCAGGCCCGCATGACCGCGCCGAAGTCGTCATCAACCCGTATCTGCCAAGCAGGATCGCGCACCACCGTCTTCAAGGTTTTGCGCAGCGATTTTGATATTTTCAGCGCTGACGGTTCCAGTACCATGCGCGGATCGGGACTCCACCACAGCACCGGCTGGCCCGTCGAGTACCACGGAAAAATGCCGTGGCGGTAGGCGGTTTCCAGGCGGTCGGGCGTGAGGTCGGCGCTCGCTGCGAGCAAACCGGGG
>CAWUJR010000576.1:0-2765 GCA_963922375.1 uncultured Robbsia sp. | reverse complement strand
CGGGCCGACGACGACCGCCCGGCTGAAGCGTGCGGTGATGCCATGCAACCCCGGTGCCGGGCGCGCGATATCGAAGTCGTGCGGGCGAACGAACGCCGTGGCTTCCGCCAGCTCGTTGCCCTGATAGGCCGGCGTATCCAGCGTGTAATCGCCGATGCGAATATGGCCTTGCTCGGTACGCCCCTGAAAGCGGTTTGCGTCGCCGAGGAAACCATAGACGAAGGGGCTTGCCGGACGTTCCCAGACCTCACGCGGCGAGCCGCTCTGTTCGATCTGGCCGCGGTTGATGACCACCACCCGGTCGGCCACTTCGAGCGCCTCTTCCTGATCGTGGGTGACGAAAATGCTGGTGACATTCAGCTCTTCGTGCAGACGCCGCAACCAGCGACGCAATTCCTTGCGGACCTTCGCGTCCAGCGCACCGAACGGCTCATCGAGCAGCAGCACTTTCGGCTCGACTGCGAGCGCGCGCGCCAGCGCGATGCGCTGCCGCTGCCCCCCGGACAATTGCGACGGATAACGATCGGCAAGCCAATCAAGCTGCACCAGTTTCAGCAGTTCATGGACTTTGTCGCGGATCTCCGCCTTCGACGGCCGTTCGCTGCGGGGACGAATCTTCAGCCCGAACGCGACGTTGTCGAATACCGTCATATGGCGAAACAGCGCGTAATGCTGGAACACGAAACCCACTTGGCGTTCGCGCACGTGCACGTCGGTGCTGTCTTCGCCGGAGAACAGAATCTGTCCGCTATCGGGCGTTTCGAGGCCGGCAATGATGCGTAGCAACGTGGTCTTGCCGCAGCCGGAAGGCCCCAGCAGAGCGATCAGTTCGCCCGGCTCGATGTGCAGACTGACATCGTTCAGTGCCTGAAACTGCCCGAAGCGTTTGTTGACGTGCTGGACTTCGATACTCATTGCATTCCTCTTTCGCGCGCCGTGCCGTCGGCAGGAGCGTCTGGTGCATGACGATAGGTCGTCTGCGAAGATAGCGGCGAAGGCAACCGTGAAGCCGGATCGTCATCGATCGGACGCTCCATCGGCAGATCCGCCATGCGCGCCATCTCGCGCTCGTAACGCCACTCGACCACCGATTTGATCAACAGCGTCAGCAACGCCAATAACGCCAGCAGCGACGCCACGGCGAACCCGGCTTGAATCTCGAACTGGTTGTACAGAATCTCGACTTGCAGCGGGATCGTGTTGGTTTCGCCGCGTAGATGGCCCGAGACCACCGATACTGCACCAAACTCGCCCATCGCACGGGCATTGCAGAGAATGACGCCGTACAGCAGACCCCATTTGATGTTCGGCAGCGTGACGTGCCAGAACGTCTGCCACCCGCTCGCGCCGAGCACGATGGCGGCTTGCTCCTCGTCGCTGCCCTGGGCCTGCATCAACGGGATCAGTTCGCGTGCGACCAGGGGCAGCGTAACGAACGCGGTGGCGATGACGATGCCGGGCACCGCGAAAACGATCTGGATATTGTGGTCCATCAGCCAGGGGCCCAGCCAGCCTTGCGCACCCAAGACGAGCACATACGACAGACCCGCGACCACCGGCGACACCGAAAACGGCAGATCGATCAGCGTGATCAGCACCGCTTTGCCGCGAAATTCGAATTTCGCGATTGCCCACGCGGCCGCGACGCCGAACACCAGATTCATCGGCACACTGATCGCGGCGGTGAGCAAGGTCAGCTTGATCGCCGACCAGGCGTCCGGATCGGCCAGGGCACTGGTGTATGCGTCGATCCCCTTGCGAAACGCTTCGACGAAGACGGTGGCCAACGGCAACACCAGGAATAACGTCACGAACAGCAGCGCGATGCCGATCAGCGTGTAACGCACCCAACCGGATTCGCTGGTGCCCGCGCCGGCGCGCAGCGTGGACGATGCGCGTGAGGAGGCGGCGGTTTTCATGCGCTGGCTCCGGAGCGGATGCGTCGTTGCCAGGCTTGCAGGCCATTGATCAACAGCAGCAGGATGAACGACGACACCATCAGCACGACCGCGACCGCGGAGGCACCCGCGTAATCGAATTGTTCGAGCTTTACCATGATCAGCAGCGGGGTGATTTCCGACACCATCGGCATATTGCCGGCGATGAAGACGACGGAACCGTATTCGCCGATGGCCCGCGCGAACGCCATCGCAAAGCCGGTCAGCAGCGCCGGCGAGATGGCCGGCAGAATCACCCGTGTGAAGATCTGCAAACGCGTCGCGCCCAGGCTGGCGGCCGCTTCTTCAAGTTCGGCCTCGGTGTCTTCAAGCACCGGCTGAACCGTGCGCACGACGAACGGCAAGCCGATGAAGGTGAGCGCCACGACGATGCCCGCCGGGTTATACGCGAGCTTGATGCCCAATGGCTGCAGGTATTGTCCCAGCCAGCCGTTCGCCGACAGGATCGAGGTCAACGCGATGCCCGCCACGGCGGTAGGCAGCGCAAACGGCAAGTCGACCAGCGCATCGACGATCCGCTTGCCGGGAAATTTGTAGCGAACCAGCACCCACGCGATCAACATGCCGAAGACCAGATTGATCAGCGCGGCGATAAACGATGCGCCGAACGTGACCCGGTACGTGGCCAGGACCCGTGGTGCCGCCACTGCCGTGACGAATTGGTCCCAGTTCAGACCGGCGGCTTTGAAAAACAGTGCCGACAGCGGCACGAAAACCATCAGGCACAGGTAGAACAGACTGAACCCGAGCGTCAGGCCGAATCCTGGCAATACGCGTCGCGCCTTGCGGACCGGTCCATGCGGCGGC
>CAWUJR010000575.1:0-2780 GCA_963922375.1 uncultured Robbsia sp. | reverse complement strand
CACCGCGCGTGGCTGGATGCGCTGGCGAGCCGCCGCCAGCCCGACGGGACGATCGGGTTGACGTTTGAAATCATCTACGGTCATGCGTGGAAGGCCGCGCCACGGTTGACCGCCGATGGCCAAGCCATTGTCAGACTCGATGATATCGGTGGGCGTCGTCGCAAAGGGTGAGTCGCGTCTGGCTTCCCGCTTTGCCGTCCGCTCCGCTGCCCGGGATTCCCCCTTCGCATCGGGACGGACGCTTGGCTGACAGCGCATCGCGACGCGCCTATAATGCGTCGGTTCATCGCATTGCCACGGCGTTCAGGCTGTGCTTTGCGCTCGGCCGAGCCCGGTTGAACGGGGCCGATTCAGGCAAAGCGCGTCGTCGTGCGCAACGGCAAGCAGGTCTTCAGTAAGGAAATTATGAGCACTACAGCAGGCGCTGCAACCGTTCAGGCATTGGACCTGCAGCCTTCGACCACGGACGCTTACGGTTTCTACGACCTGCATACGCTGATGATGATCGCCTGTCTGGTGGTCTTCATCGTCGTCTTCGGTGCGATGCTGTATTCGATCATGATGCACCGGAAGGTGCGTAGCCAGAGCGGCGGAAATTTTCATGGCAGTACGACCATTGAGATATTGTGGACCGTCGTCCCGTTCGTGATCGTCATCGGCATGGCCATTCCCGCGACCCGCACGGTGATGGCGATGCGCGATACCGTGAATGCCGATTTGACGATCCGGGCGACCGGTTATCAGCACAAATGGGGCTATGACTATCTGAAAGGGCCGGGTGCCGGATTGTCATTGACGTCGGCACTCGCGCCATCTGCCGCCACCGTCATCGCCGATGCGTCGACGGTCGATCATCCGTTGGTGGTGCCGGTCGGCAAGAAGGTCCGTCTGATCGTCACTTCGGCCGACGCGACGCATTCGTGGGACGTGCCGGCATTCGGCGTCAAGCAGGAAGCCTATCCTGGCCTGATCCGCGACACGTGGTTCCGTGCAGACAAGGTGGGCATTTATCGCAGTGCGTGCGCGGTGCATTGCGACGGTGGATCGACGGTCGCCGCGATGGCGACGAAGACCACGGCGACAGGCGCGGCGATGCCGGTTGTCGTCGATGTGTTATCGGTGCCGGCGTTCGACAAATGGGTTGCCGCGCAACGGGCGCAGCTCGGCACGACTAAAATGCCCATCACGGCGATGGACGACTGAGCCATGTTCGTACTGAAATTAGCGCTGATCGGCCTGTGTGTCGCGCTTTTCCCGCTGTCCTACGTTTTCGTAAAAGGCGACACCGCCAAGTTCCGCAAGCTGCTGTGGGTCACCACGTTTCTGACGCTCGATCTGGTGATGTTCGGCAGTTTTACGCGCCTGACAGATTCGGGCCTGGGCTGCCCTGACTGGCCCGGCTGCTACGGCACCGCATCCCCATTCGTCGCGCATCATGCCATCAGCGTCGCGCAGGCCGCGATGCCAACAGGCCCGGTGACAATGACAAAAGCCTGGATCGAGATGATCCATCGCTATGTGGCGATGGCGCTAGGCGTGTTGATCATTGCGCAGTTGGTCATCGTGTCGTTGCGGCGACGTCAATTACAGATTTCGCCCTGGTGGCCGGTCGGGTTGCTGGCGCTGATCTGCGTACAGGGCGCGTTCGGCGCATGGACCGTCACGTTGAAATTGCAGCCTGTCGTGGTCACCACGCATTTGTTGCTGGGCTTGACGCTGCTCGCCGGTTTGGGGTGGTTTGCCGCCAGCCAAACGCCCCAACCGGCGCGCGACCCACGCATTGCGTCGTGGCGTGGCGCGGCGTTGGTCGGCCTGGCGTTGCTGATCGTGCAGATCGCGCTGGGCGGCTGGGTCAGTACGAATTACGCGGTGCTGGCCTGTACCGACTTCCCGACCTGTAACGGCCAGTGGATTCCGCCGATGGACTTCACACAAGGCTTTCATCTTTGGCGCAAGCTTGGCCTGACCGGAGACGGGGAGGTGATCACCCAGAATGCGTTGGTGGCGATCCATTGGACGCACCGCACGTTTGCGATCGTCGTGGTCGCCTATCTGCTGTGGCTGGGGATCAAACTCAGGCGCTCGCCGGCCTTGCAAGGACCCGCTACCTTGCTGATCGGTATGGGCGTGCTGCAGTTCGTGACCGGCGTCTCGAACATCGTCTTGCAGTGGCCGCTGTTGATCGCCGTGGCCCATAACGGCGGTGCCGCCATCATGTTGTTGACTCTCGTTATGCTAAACTACCGAATCGCTTCAAACCGTCCGCGTCACGTCGTCACGGTTCCCCGTACCGCCGTCACGCAGTGACCGAGCCAATGGAAAGCACAACTCTCTCGCCCCCTTCGGGCAGCAGCATTGCGCAATACGCCGCACTGACGAAACCCCGTGTCACGCAGTTGGCCGTGTTTTGCGCGGTGATCGGCATGTTCCTCTCCACGCGCGGCATGGTCTCCTGGAGCGTCCTGATCGGCGGCACCGTCGGCATCTGGATGACGGCCGGCGCCGCCTTTGCCATCAATTGCCTGGTCGAACAGAAAGTGGACGCGCTGATGCGGCGAACCGCGTGGCGACCTTCCGCGAACGGTCAGATCAGCAGCCGCCAGATCCTCGTGTTTTCCGCCGTGTTGGGCGGGATCGGCATGTGGGTACTGTACCGGTTCACGAACCCGTTGACGATGTGGCTGACGGTCGCGACCTTCGTCGGTTATGCAATTATTTATACGATCGTGTTGAAGCCGGCGACTCCCCAGAACATTGTGATCGGTGGCGCGTCGGGCGCC
>CAWUJR010000574.1:0-2793 GCA_963922375.1 uncultured Robbsia sp. | reverse complement strand
CCGCGACCACGGCTACGGTGACGCGCAACACGCCAAGCGCCGGCGCACCCGCCGGTCACGAAGCCGGTTCAATCCGCGTTGGCGTGGAGAAGGTCGACCACCTGATCAATCTTGTCGGCGAACTGGTGATCACCCAGGCGATGCTCGCGCAAACCGCGTCGAACTTCGATCCGGTCGTGCACGATCGGCTGTTCAACGGCATGGCGCTGCTGGAGCGCAACGCGCGGGATCTGCAAGAAGCGGTGATGTCCATCCGCATGATGCCGATGGATTATGTATTCAGCCGTTTCCCTCGCCTGGTGCGCGATCTGGCATCGAAGCTCGGCAAGAAGGTTGAACTGGTCACGTTCGGACAAGCGACCGAACTCGACAAAAGCTTGATCGAACGCATCATCGATCCGCTGACGCACTTGGTCCGTAACAGCCTGGATCACGGCATCGAAACGCCGGACGTGCGACTGGCGGCAGGCAAGGAAGCAGCAGGCGAACTGGTCCTGTCGGCAGAACATCAGGGCGGCAACATCGTCATCGAAGTCTCCGACAACGGTGCCGGCCTGAATCGCGATCGCATTCTCGCCAAGGCCAAGAAGCAGGGTATGGCCGTCAGCGACACGATGACCGACGACGAAGTCGCGCAACTGATCTTCATGCCGGGCTTCTCGACGGCAGATCAAGTGACCGACATCTCCGGACGTGGCGTCGGCATGGATGTCGTGAAGCGGAACATTCAGGACATGGGCGGCCATGTGGAAGTGAAGTCGCGTCCTGGCGCGGGCACGACCACGCGCATTCTGCTGCCGCTGACGCTCGCGATTCTGGATGGGATGTCGGTCAAGGTGGGCGGAGAAACCTTCATCGTGCCGCTGAATTCCGTGATGGAGTCGTTGCAACCCACCAGCGAAGAAATCTTTACGCTCGCGGGTGGCAGCGAAGATGGCCGAGTACTGCGCGTACGCGGCGAGTATCTACAGATTGTGGCGTTGCACAAGGTGTTCGGCGTGCAAAACGCGCGCACGGATCCCACCAAGGCGATCGTTATCATCGTGCAAGCGGAAGGCAAGCGCTTCGCGATGATGGTAGACGAGTTGCTCGGCCAGCATCAGGTGGTCGTGAAGAATCTGGAAACGAACTACCGCAAGGTCTTCGGTATTTCGGCCGCAACGATTCTCGGCGACGGCAGCGTCGCGCTGATTATCGATGTGCCGGCGCTGAATCGGAACGGTCGCGATGATATGACGGGCTTGAAGGAAGTGAAAAAGTCTGCAGAACGCATTGCACATCAGGTTTGAACCTAGGAAACAATCATGAGTGAACTCATTAAATCGACTCGTGGCGCATCGTCCCTGGCGCTGATCGACAACCCGCAATCGGATGGCTCGGCGCGGGAATTCCTCGCCTTTACATTGGGCGGCGAGGAATACGGCATCGACATTCTGAAGGTGCAGGAAATCCGTGGCTATGAAGCGGTGACGCGGATCGCGAATACGCCCGACTTCATCAAGGGCGTGATCAATCTGCGTGGCGTGATCGTGCCGATCGTCGACATGCGCATCAAGTTTCAACTGAGCACGGTCGAATACGATCACCAGACGGTGGTGATCATTCTGAATGTCGCGCAACGTGTGGTCGGCATGGTGGTCGACGGCGTATCCGACGTACTGACGTTGACCGCCGCTCAGATCAAGCCGGCACCGGAATTCGGTTCGGTGCTGAACACCGAATACCTGACGGGCCTGGGGACGATCGACGAGCGTCTGTTGATCTTGATGGACATCGAGCAACTGATGACCAGCGATGAAATGGCGCTGATGGAAAACGTGGCGGCGTGATTGTCATTCGTCGACGCGTGAAGAGCTGAAGCGCACAAAAGAAGTACTGGAAACCCAGATAACGCGTGGCAGGACTGAAGGGCTGAAAACACAATGAATAAGCTGACGATCCGTACGACATTACTGCTGGTGGTAGGCATTTTTGTCCTGATGTTGGTATGCGGCAGCGCAGTGGGTTACTTTGCGGTGCGTTCGGGCAACGAGGCGATCGAGGCAATGGCCGCGAACGGTGCGCAGATCGCGCATCTGCTGAGCGGCAGCGATCAAGCCGCGATGAATGCGCAACTCGCCGATCAATTGTCGGCTGCGCAGACGCGCATGACGACGCTGGACGCGATGATCGTCGTCGCGTTGTTGGCGGCGTTGGGCTTCGGCCTGTTTGCGTTGTGGGTGATGCGTCGTCAGGTGATTCAGCCGCTGAACGAAGCGACCGGGCATTTCCATCGGATCGCGAACGGCGACCTGTCGCGTCGCGTCGAAGTGCATTCGGATAACGAAATGGGTCGTGTGTTCGCTGGCATCAACGCGATGCAGCAAGGTTTGGCCGGTACGTTGCAGTCGGTGCGCTCGAGCGCTGGATCGATCGATGTGGGCGCGCGTGAAATCGCGGCCGGTAACACCGATCTGTCGTCGCGCACCGAGCAACAGGCGTCGTCGTTACAGCAGACGGCTGCCAGCATGGAGCAGTTGACGGCAACCGTGCGTCAGAACACCGATAACGCACGTCAGGCCAGCCAGCTCGCGGCAACGGCATCGGAAATCGCTTCGCGCGGCGGTGAAGTCGTGGGGGATGTGGTCGAAACGATGCAAGGCATTGCGACCAGCTCCGACAAGATCGTCGACATCATCGGGGTAATCGAAGGCATCGCGTTCCAGACCAACATCTTGGCGTTGAATGCCGCGGTGGAAGCGGCCCGGGCCGGCGAGCAAGGGCGCGGCTTTGCGGTGGTGGCCGGCGAAGTGC
>CAWUJR010000573.1:0-2798 GCA_963922375.1 uncultured Robbsia sp. | reverse complement strand
CGCCGCGATACGGGAGCGCCGTCGGCAGACGATCCGATCGCCGTCGTCGTTCCTTCGGCGCGTACCGCGTTGCCGGGCGCTTTCGCATCGGCGGTGTAAGTGAGCGGTAGCGTCAGCGTGAAGATGCTGCCGCGGTCGAGCTGACTGGAAACCTCGATGTCACCGCCCAGCAGCCCGGCGAATTCGCGCGATATCGAGAGGCCCAGACCGCTGCCGCCATATTTGCGGCTGGTCGTGCCGTCGGCTTGCCGGAACGCGTCGAAGATGGCGTTCAGATGCTGGGGCGCGATGCCGATACCGCTGTCTTCGATAGAGAAGCGCACATGCGCGGGCGGCGCCGGCAGCACCCGCAGGACGACTTCACCGACTGACGTGAATTTAAACGCATTCGACAGCAGGTTCTTCAGGATCTGCAGCAGACGCTGGTGGTCCGTGGTGATCGATATCGGCGCGTCGTCGGCACGATCCACCCGCAGTACCAGGTTCCTCTCGTTCGCGATCGGGTCGAATGTCAGCACCAGCGACTGCACGATGGCATCGATGCTGATCGGCTCGGCGTCCACCTCCATATGACCGGCTTCGACCTTCGCGAGGTCCAGAATGTCGTTGATCAACGACAGCAGATCGGTATTCGCCGAATAGATCGTGCTCGCATAGCGGACTTGCTCCGGGCTCAGATTGCCCGGCTTGTTGTCCTGCAGCAGCTTGGCCAGAATCAGCGAGCTGTTCAGCGGCGTGCGCAACTCGTGCGACATGTTCGCCAAGAACTCGGACTTATATTGATTTGCGCGTTCGAGCGCCTGCGTGTTTTCGGTCAGATCCTGCTGCGCGTCGAGCAGGTTTTGCTTCTGCTGTTCCAGACGTTGCGCATGCTCTTCGAGTTGGACGTTGGTCTGTTCCAATTCCGCCTGTTGTGTTTCGAGCCGCGCCTGCGAATCCATCAGCGCCCTGCCCCGTTCTTCGAGCTCTTCGTTCGAGACGCGCAGTTCCTCTTGTTGTACCTGCAGCTCTTCGGCCTGATGCTGCGTCTCTTCCAGCAGGTGTTCCAGACGACCGCGGTACTGCGCCGAGCGCAGCGCCATGCCGATGCTTTCGGCGCCGGCGCGCAGCAATTCGACTGCCCGATCGATGCCCCCGGTGCCGCCGGAGAACCCGATCTCGATCACACCGATGGTTTCACCATCCGCCGTTACCGGCGCGGCAATCACATGGGCGCTATCGCCCTCGCCCAACCCGGAGCCGATACGCAGATAATTGGCCGGCAGGTTGTTCGCAACCAACGGCCGCTGCTCGATCACCGATTGACCGGCAAGTCCTGAGCCGATCGCGATCGTCTCGGGGGCGCCGTTGTCCGGCAGTGCCCAGGTGGCAATGCGTTGCAAATGACCGCTGTCGATCAAATAGACCACGCCGACTTGGGCGTTCGTGTAGTTGATGACCGAGCGCAACACGCTAGCGGACAACTCGTTGAGCGCCGGCACACCACGCATGGCTGCGGACGCCTGCATCTGCCCGGCCTGGAGCCAGGCGAAGCGTTCAAGCTGGATGCGCGAGCGGATGTAGAAATAGCCGGCAAAGGCCAGGACCCACATGCTCGAGGCACCCACGCTCCGGTTGAAGATCGCATAAGGGTAGACGACACCCTTCGACAAGTAGAAGTCGATAACGATCAGTAGCGTATTGACGCAAGCGCTGGCAATCGGAATCAGCGGGCGCGGCGTGAACAAGCTGATCGCGAGCGGGACGAGAAACAGAATCCAGACCGCAGCGCCCAGCGGCGTGAATGCATCGAATACGAACACCGCGGCGGTGCTGACGATGATGGCCAGATACAAGAGAGCGTGGCGTTGACGACTGGATTGCGGCATGGAGAGGTCTGTGAAAGGCGGCGGCAAAATGCAGCGAAAGCAGCGAAAGCGTAAAAATACAGCGAAAAGCGTCGAAAAGGTCGAAGACGTCGCGCAGGCGACGGTCCAGCAGTCCCTGAATGCCCTCAACGTCGTCGTTGAGCAAAGGCGGCGCGACGACCATGAAGGATCATACCGAATGTGCGCCAATGTTTCCGAAAAGGGCCGACTGCAACGATGCAGCAACGTCGCGAGATCATTCATCCCATCCCGGCGGATCGAACGGCGGCAGCAGCGCAATGCGCTCGGTCAGCCAGCGTGCTGCGGGTCCGGGGCGGGTATCGGCACGTGATATTTGATACAGGCGATACTCGACCGCATGCCGGTCCGCGGGTCGGATGCGTTTCAGTCGTTGCGCATTCAGGTCACTTTCGACCAGATGGCGCGGCATGCTGCCCCAACCCAGACCCGCAAGCAATAAGCGATGTTTGGCCCCCAACTCGCCGACACGCCAGGTGCGCGGGGAATAAACACCGAACATTTGGCCCTCGGTCAGGGGCGAGCGGTCGGTCAGTACCAGTTGCGTGTGGTCGCGTAGCGCGCTGGTCGGAATGCGGCCGGTGTATTGCGCAAGCGGATGCTTTGGCGCAGCGACATTGATGAGATTGATCGCGCCCAGGTAATCGGGGGTGATCGGATCGGGCCAACTCTCGTCGGGGCCGGCGATCCCGAGCACGCATTCGCGATCGAGCACGAGCTTCAATACGCCGCCGAGTCGGCCCATGCGCAAGCCGAGGGTCACGGTCGGGAACGTGGCGGCAAAGTCCTCCAGCACGCCGACCAGCCGATCGATCGGGAACATCACGTCTACGGCGAGCGACAATTCCGCCTCCAAGCCGGCGGTCAGCCCGGCGGCCCTGGCCTGCAGCTCATGCATGCTGGTATCCACCC
>CAWUJR010000572.1:0-2802 GCA_963922375.1 uncultured Robbsia sp. | reverse complement strand
TCACGCGACGACGCCCGCCTCGGACGCGCGAGAAAGGCGTTGCGCGTCGGGCGCGTCCCTCAGACGACGATCCCGACGCTTGGCAATGCGCCCGGATGCGTTTAGCGTCAGGGTGGGTTCAGCCGAAAGACAATACGAGCTGTTGCAGTATCGCCTGACACATGGCCGCGCCGAGGGCTGCGCTGCGCGCACCGTTCCAGCCGACGCGCGCATCGGGTGCGTTCGCATTGTCTTTGAACGGCATTTCCAAAGTCAGTGACAGACAGCCGTGGCGATGCGCGATGTACTTCGACGCGAGCGTCAACGAATCGGCCTCGTAGCGATCGGTTGCATAGCCATGGACGTCCTGGAAGTCCGGGCTCGCAGCCTTGAACAGCGCAATAAACGATGCCTGCGTCGCCGCCTGCTCGGCGGTAAAGTCCGGCAGCATCTCGCTACCGGCCACGAAGTTATAGGGCAACACTTCATCGCCGTGGATGTCGAAAAACATATCGGCGCCGCTTGCGTCGATCGCATCGCGCACCACCAGCACTTCCGGGCTACGTGCCGCATCCGGTGTTATCCATTCGCGATTCAGATTGGCACCGGCCGCATTGGTGCGCAGATTGCCCAACGCCGCGCCGTCAGGGTTCATATTCGGCACCAGTCGGATCACCGCGCGCTCGCGTAACTGTCGTCCGATCGGGTCGCCTGCCCACTCGCCCATACCCAGCAAGCGGCGAATCATGCCCTCTACAAACCACTCCGCCATCGTTTCGCCGGGATGCTGCCGGGCAATGACCCAGATACGTGGTTTCGCGAACGGCACTTGCGCTGGCGTCGTCACCGAGGCACGATCGGTCTGCACCGATGCCCCGGCATCGGACAATTCACCGATGCGGGAAGATAGCGTGGATGCCGTGGATACCGTCGCCGGGATCGTCGTTGAGCTCGCCAATACGTCCGTATCGCCGATGGTCACCACCGTCATCGCGCGACCTTCGCAGGTCTTGCCGAGATCGGTCAAACGCGCGAGGCCCGTTGCGGCGGCCTCACCGAGAAAGGCATGGTGGCGGGCCTCGCTATACGGTTCGAAATACGCGTAATAAACGGTATCGGACGCAGCGGTATGCCGCATGACCATCGATGTACCGTCGTACTGCGTGTCATCGACGCGGAACCAGTTGACGCTGTCGTAGCTGGCGACCACCCGATAGTTTTCCCAGCCTTGCGGATAGGCCGAGGCCGAGGCATTTTCAAACGTGTAGCGGCATGCAACACCGCGTACGTTGCTCACTCGGAAGTGGAACCATTGCGCAAACGGCGATGCGCTATCTGCACGGATACGCAGACGGATATCGTCCGGACGTTGCGCGTCGACCACGTCGATTGCGCCGCTATCGAAACGACTGGTGATGCTGATCGTCATAGTTGCTCGCTTGATTGTAATGAGGGGCCGACTGCGCGATGCGAATCGGCGATTTGGCAAATCGGCGAAAGCGTAGCGCTCAATCCGCCTGCCGCCGACGAAACACCCAGCTGTTCGCACTGGACGCCTCAGGCGCAAAAGCATAGCCGTCGAGGTCGAACGATTTCAACCCTTCCGCGCGGTCGATCCGATTCAGCGTCGCATAGCGGGCCATCAACCCCCGCGCGCGTTTTGCATAGAAACTGATGATCTTGTAGCGCCCGCTCTTCCAGTCCTCGAATACCGGTTGGATCATCGGTGCGGCCAGCGCGCCGCGTTTGACCGACTTGAAATACTCCTCGGACGCGAGATTGATCAAGACGCGCGCGCCCTTGTTCGGGGCCTTTTCAAGGGCATCGTTCAGGACATCGGCGACCTTGCCGCCCCAGAATGCGTAGAGATCCTTGCCGCGACTGTTCGCAAACCGCGACCCCATTTCCAAGCGGTACGGCTGGATCAGATCGAGCGGTCGCAGCACGCCGTACAGGCCGGACAGGATACGGACATGCTTTTGCGCATAATCCAGGTCTGCCGCAGAAAGCGACGCGGCGTCGAAACCCTCATAGACATCGCCATTGAATGCCAGCATAGCCTGCTTCGCATTATGTTCATCGAAGCGACGATCCCAATGTGCGAAACGCTCGAAATTGAGGTGCGCCAATGGATCGGATATGCTCATCAGCGTCGCGATCTGCGCAGGTGACAGATGCCGCAGTTCGTCGATCAACTGCGCGGCGTCGTCCAGGAAATCCGGCAGCGTATGCTTGCGCACGTGCGCGGGCGTGTCGAAGTCCAACGACTTCGCAGGCGACAGAACGATTATCATCGGGGTTCGGAGCGCAAAAGGATGATTGTACCCGGCGCCGTACACAGATAAACACTCACCCGATTTCATGCGCGCTTCTTTCTCGCTTTCTTTCTCGCTTCAGCATCGCGTTGCAATGGCGGCCATCGCCGACGATGGCCTCGACGGCAACCGACATCACGGTGGCCCGCTTTCAAGCGCCGAGCGCCCTGCCCCGCGCGGCGTCGATGCACCCAACACGCGAGCCCCGTCACCGATGCCGGTAGCGCGCGACGCCCTCACCGTGGTGCTCGACACCAATGTGTGGATCGACATTCTGGTTTATGACGACCCTGTCAGCCGACCGATCCGGGCGGCACTGGAGAGTGGTCGCCTTGATGCCGTCATCGATACCGCCTGTTTGTACGAATTGAACCGCGTGCTGGATTATCCGCAATTCGCGCGTTTTGCCATCGACAAGGCCGCGGCGATCGCGACCACCCTCGCGCTGACGCGACAACTGAACGCACAGCCCGATGAAGGGGTCGCTGCCGCGTTGCCGGGTGCCGAT
>CAWUJR010000571.1:0-2805 GCA_963922375.1 uncultured Robbsia sp. | reverse complement strand
GAGTCACAGGCGGCAGCGTTGGAAGAGACGGCCGCAAGCATGGAAGAGCTGACCGCGACCGTCAAGCAAAACCATGCGCACGCGACGCAGGCCGAGACGCTGGCTTCCAGCGCGAGCGACGTAGCGCGCGCAGGCGGTGGCGTGATGGAGCAAGTGATCACGACGATGGTTCGGATCCGCGGGCAATCAGACCGGATGTCGGCCATCACCGGCGCCATCGAGGGGATCGCATTTCAGACGAATATTCTCGCGCTGAATGCGGCGGTGGAAGCGGCGCGTGCGGGTGAGCAGGGCCGTGGCTTTGCGGTGGTCGCCACTGAAGTGCGCACGCTCGCCCAGCGCTCTGCAGCGGCGGCCAAGGAGATCAAGACGTTGATCGAAGCCTCGGCGGTGCAGGTGGTCGACGGTTCGAAACTCGTCGAGGCGGCGGGCAAGACGATGCAGGATATCGTAACGTCGATTCAGAAAGTCAGCGATCTGATGGGCGATCTGGGCGTTGCGTCCCGAGAGCAAAGCGACGGCATCGAGCAGGTCAACCAAGCGGTGACGCAGATGGACGAGGTGACACAGCAGAACGCTGCATTGGTCGAAGAAACGGCTGCCGCGGCGATGTCGCTGGCCGAACAGTCGAAAGCGCTGCAACGGGCGGCGGCGCGTTTCAGCGTCTGATCGGCGCATAGGCGCATCGGCGCTCGGATCACGGTGCCCGAATCGCTGGCTTGAGATGACGTCGCGCAGATGTCGCCCGCCGATCAGAAAATGATCTACTATCGATCGTGTTCATGTAACCCGTCGCGCGGCGGCGGTATGCAATGGCGGTGATCGGGCGGAGAAGCGTGCATATGCGTATGCGCTGCATGAGACCGTCAGATCTTCATATGGGTGTAGCCTTCACGCCGCGCGACATCGATACGATGCGATTCGATGACGATCCAGAAATTCCTTCCGACGCTGCGGACAGTGCGGCAGTGTGCCTTTTTACCGGCGGTCGCTTTGACTGCGTTCGGTGCGATCTCTACCGCATTGGCGGAAGAAATCGGCAGCGTCAATACCAACTTCCATTTCACCGGTTCCGATAAGGTGACCGTCGAGGCGTATGACGACCCCGCCGTGCGCGGCGTCACCTGTTACGTGTCGCGCGCCAGAACCGGTGGTGTGAAGGGCACGCTGGGCGTTGCCGAGGACCCGTCGGAGGCATCGATTGCGTGCCGTCAAGTCGGGCCGATCGGCTTTGATGGGGCACTCAAACAGAAAGCCGATGTCTTTTCGGACCGGATGTCATTCATCTTCAAGACGTTGCACGTTGTGCGGTTGGTGGATGCGAAGCGCAACACGCTGGTCTACCTGACCTACAGCGACCGCATTGTCAGCGGCAGCGCGAAGAACAGCGTGACCGCTGTGGCCGTACCCGCGACCACGCCGATTCCGGTCAAGTAGGCCGTTTATCGACGCTGTTTCCGTATCAAGGCTTGATACGTTGGAGGCGATCCCCGCCCGTGCCTCGCATCGAGCTCGGCGGCACCCACCCGTCAACTTGTTCTTGCGTGTAGTCGGAAACGGCAATCGGGTGCGGAGCCGAGTCGATCGGCTCCGCACCGCAGCGCATCGGCCTTAACGCAGCTTTTGCACCTTATCGGCGGTGGTAGTCGCACCGCTGCCGAACTGGGCGCTGACGTAGTTGACCAACGAGACCACATCCGCGTTGCTAAGTTGATTGTCGAAACCCGGCATGACAACGTGCCCATGGTTGGTTTCGCGTGTTACGCCGTGCAGAATCACCATCGTCAGGTTCTTTGGGTCGCCGGTGCCGACGACGCTGTTATGAATCAGCGACGGATAATACGGCCCCCCGGCGCTCGCATCGCCGATACCCCCGCCGCTCCAGCCATGACAACTCGCGCAATTGGCGACATACAGCACCTTACCACTGGCGGGTGCGCCCGCTGCCACCGGCACGACCGCCGATTGGCCACGGATATCAGTCAACTGCGTGAGCGGATGACCCGCGTCGAAGCGCGAGTGCATTTCGCCACCGTTTTGCGCTGGCACGCTTTTCAGGTAGACCGCGATGGCCTGCAAATCCTGCTGCGACAGATAGCGCGTACTGTTTTCGACGACCTCGGCCATCGGACCTGCTGCATTGGCTTTGCCGGGTGCGACGCCGTCTTGCAGGTAGTGCCTCAGGTCCGTATCGCGCCACGTGCCGATGCCTGCGTTGGCATCCGGCGTGATGTTGAACGCCGTCCAATTGCCCAATTGTGCACCGGCGAGCGAATGCTTCGATAAGCCTTCCATGACGTTACGCGGCGTATGGCACTCCTGGCAATGGCCTAAAGCCGTGACCAGATAGGCACCCCGATTCCATTCGGCACTCTTCGATGCATCGGGTTGAAAACGCCCGCTGCTGAAGTTGAAGAGGTTCCAGAACATCATCGCCCAGCGTTGATTGAACGGGAACGGCATGGTGTTCGCGGGCGGTGCGACGTCGATCGGCTGGACTGTTTTCAAATATGCGCGAATCGCGAGGATGTCGTCATCGGTCAACTGTGTGTATGACGTGTACGGCATCGCAGGGTAGAGACGCTTGCCGCCTTTAGACACCCCTTCACGTACCGCATCGATGAAGTCCTGATCGGAGAAACTGCCGATTCCGTTCCGGACGTCCGGTGTGATATTTGTCGAAAAGACCGTGCCGAACGGTGTCGCGATCGGTACGCCGCCGGCAAACGGATGCGCTTTTTTCGCGGTATGGCAGGCGATGCAGTCGGCCGCCTTCGTCAAATAGGCGCCGCGAGCCAGCTGCGC
>CAWUJR010000570.1:0-2811 GCA_963922375.1 uncultured Robbsia sp. | reverse complement strand
TCAGCGGCCCAGGCAATGTCACCGGCGTGAGCATCACGACCGAGGGCGCGGCCGCGATGGGGGCCGATGCCACCGTCACTGCCACGTCCGGGTCGACCATTCCGGCACGGTCGCCATACGGCTCGCAGCCATGTTCGACACACGCTTGCATCACCGCCCAAATGCGCTGCAAACCGGCGTGAATCTCCGCTTCATCGCGCCAGGCCAGTTCGTTGTCCCACATGATCTGCGCGAACGATTTGCCGGACGCTTTGCTCATTCGCAATAGCTCGTCGCCGGTCTTGAACGGAAACGGCAGCAGTTTGGGTGCGGTCAACACCTGGGTATTCGCCGCGCCCGCGGTGACCACGAACCCCCCACCCACGGAAAGATAGGTCGTTTCGCGAATCACCGTCTTGTCCGGGCCGAACGCGGTCAGCGTCATCGCGTTCGGATGCGCGGGCAGCGCTTGGCGGTAGAAGCCGATCTGCTCACGCGGCACGAAGGCGATCTCGTGTCGGCCGAGCAGTCGCAGACGCTTGGTCGCGATCACGTCGTTCAGCTTGCGATCGATCGTACTGGCTTCCACCGTGTCCGGTGCCTCGCCCATCAGACCGAGCATCACGCCGCGATCAGTGCCGTGACCGCGGCCCGTCGCCCCCAGCGAACCATACAGACCGACCTTCACCGATACCACATCGGTCAATTGGCCTTCCTGTGCGAGCGCCTCGACAAACAGCAGCGCAGCGCGCATCGGACCGACGGTATGCGAGCTCGACGGGCCGATGCCGATTTTGAACAGATCGAAGACGCTGACTGCCATGTGATTCACTCCCGATACGTCGTAGGGCGCGCGTGCGGGACAGTCTCCGGGCGCGCGTTGTCGATTATTCAGCTTGATAGTCACGCCCGGCGGCGTGGCGGCGGCAGGGCATCGCAGTCGGTTACGTGATCGACGTGCATGTCGACCCGGTAAGCCACGCGGTCCACGTGGCCCATGCCACCCCCCTGGCCGGCGACGGCATCGTTATTGGTATTCGGTAATGTCCGGGCACGAGCACACCAGATTACGGTCGCCGTAGGCATTGTCCGCACGTCCCACCGGCGGCCAGTATTTCGCACCCAGCAGCGACTTCACCGGATAGGCGGCCGATTCGCGCGTATAGGCATGCGCCCAGTCGTCGCGTGTGACTTCGGCGGCGGTGTGCGGGGCATGCTTCAACGCATTGTCTTCGCGGTCCACGTCGCCGCGCTCGACTGCGCGGATTTCTTCGCGGATGGCGACCATTGCCGCCACGAAGCGATCCAGTTCGAATTTCGATTCGGACTCGGTCGGTTCGATCATCAATGTGCCCGGCACCGGGAAGCTCATCGTCGGCGCATGGAAGCCGTAATCGATCAGGCGCTTGGCCACATCGTCGACGGTAATGCCGCTGACCTCCTTGATCGGACGCAGATCGATGATGCACTCATGTGCCACCAGACCGCCCGGACCCGAATACAGCACCGGATAATGCGCGCTCAACTGCTTGGCCAGATAGTTCGCAGCCAGGATCGCGTTTTCGCTGGCTTGTCGCAGGCCGTCGGCGCCCATCATCGCGATATACATCCATGAAATCGGCAGAATGCCGGCCGAACCGAACGGTGCGGCCGATACCGCGCCGATACCGTCCTCGCCGCGCTGATAGCCGACCGACGTTGCATTCGGCAAGAAGCGGGCGAGATGCGCGCCCACCGCCACCGGTCCGACGCCCGGGCCGCCACCGCCGTGTGGAATGCAGAATGTCTTGTGCAGATTCAGATGGGACACGTCGCCACCGAATTAACCCGGTGCGGCCAGTCCGACCATCGCGTTCATGTTCGCGCCATCGACATACACCTGACCCCCATGCGTATGCACGATCTCGCAGATCTCGCGCACATGCGCCTCGAACACGCCATGCGTGGACGGGTAGGTAATCATGATCGCGGCCAGCGTGTCCGCATACTGCTCTGCCTTCGCGCGCAGATCGCCCAGATCCACATTGCCGGCCGCGTCGCAGGCCACCACGACCACCTTCATGCCGACCATCTGTGCCGATGCCGGGTTCGTGCCATGCGCCGATGCCGGAATCAGGCACACATTACGCTGCGATTCGCCGCGCGACGCGTGATAGGCATTGATGATCAGCAAGCCCGCGTATTCGCCTTGCGAGCCGGCATTCGGTTGCAGCGATACCGCCGCATAGCCGGTCGCGGCCGCGAGCATCGCTTCGAGTTGCGCAATCATCTCGCGATAGCCTTCGGTCTGGCTGTCCGGTGCGAACGGATGGATCTGACCGAATTCAGGCCAGGTCACCGGCAGCATTTCCGCGGTCGCATTCAGCTTCATCGTGCACGAGCCCAACGGGATCATCGTGCGGTCGAGCGCCAGATCGCGATCCGAGAGCTTGCGCAGATAACGCAGCATCTCGGTTTCGCTGTGATAGCGATTGAACACCGGATGCGTCAGATAGGCCGACGTGCGCGTCACGGTCTGCGGCCAAGTGCTGTCGCCTTTGCTGCGAATCTGCTTGTCCAATGCGCCGATGTCCACTCGCGCACTCGCCGAGGTGCCCGCATTCGAGAACAGCGTGAACAGCGTTTCCAGATCGTCGCGCGTGGTGGTCTCGTCGAACGACAGGCCTAAATGGGTGTCGTCGATGCGACGGAAGTTGATGCCGGCGGCCATGGCCGATGCATGCAGGCTCGCGGTGGCCGCATCGGTCTTCACCGTCAGCGTATCGAAGAACGTCTCGTTGACGATCGACCAGCCCAGGCCGTGCAGGCCCGCAGCGGCAATCGCCGTCATGC
>CAWUJR010000569.1:0-2817 GCA_963922375.1 uncultured Robbsia sp. | reverse complement strand
GCCTCAGCGGCCGGTCACGGCCGTACAGCGGCTGGCGATCCGGGCGCTCGGCGCCGGGGCGATGCTGACAGCAGGCCTGCTCGTGACAACCGTGGCAACCGTGGCACATGCCCAGAGTGCAACGCTGAACGTCTATAACTGGTCGGATTACATTGCGAAGGACACGATCCCGAACTTCGAGAAGCAATCCGGGATCAAGGTGCGCTATGACAATTACGACAGCGACGATACGCTGCAAGCGAAGCGGCTGATCGGTAATTCCGGCTATGACATCGTCGTTCCCACCAGCAATTACGCAGGCCGCCAGATTGCCGCGAAGATGTTCGCCCCGTTGGACAAATCGAAAATCCCGAATCTGAAGTATCTGGACCCGTCGTTGATGAAGCTGGTGGCTGGGGCGGACCCAGGCAACACGTATGCGGTGCCCTGGGCCTATGGCACGACCGGCTTAGGCTATAACGTGACGAAAGTGCAGAAACTGCTGGGTGCGAATGTCGCTTTGGATAATTGGGACATTCTGTTCAAGCCTGAGAACCTGTCGAAGTTGAAATCGTGCGGCGTCTCGGTACTGGACGCGCCGGACCAGATGTTTGCCGCGACGCTGCATTACATGGGCCGCGATCCCATGAGTACCAAACCGTCCGATTATCAGGACGCGCTTGCAGTGCTGAAGAAGATTCGCCCGTACATCACGCAGTTCAGCTCGTCCGGATATATCAACGATATGGTGGGCGGCGACGTTTGCTTCACGTACGGCTGGTCCGGCGACGTCACCATCGCCCGACATCGTGCGCAAGAGGCCAAGAAACCGTTTGAGATCCGCTATTTCATCCCGAAGGGCGGCGCGCCGGTCTGGTTCGACGTCATGGTGATTCCAAAGGACGCGAAGAACAAAGCCGCAGCGATGCAGTGGATCAATTACATCGAGACACCACAAGTGCATGCGGCCATCACCGATGAGGTTTATTATCCTAGCGCCAACCTGGAAGCGCGCAAATACGTCAGCAAAGCCGTCGCCGACGATCCCGCCGTCTATCCGCCGGCGGACGTCGTGAAGACGCTGTTCTTGTTGAAGCCGCTGCCACCGGAAATCCTGCGTCTGCAGACCCGGTTGTGGACCGAGTTCAAGACAGGGCGCTAGCAAGTCGCCACGGATCAAGTGGCGGATGAGGTCGACCGGTGGCGCGTCACGCGCGCGACCGGGCAGATTTTGGCAGGAGAGTGGAATTCGATGAATCAAGAAGGATCGGCGGCAGCTTTTATCCAGATTGTCGATGTCGTCAAGCAGTTCGGCGATGTCACGGCGGTCAACCATGTCGGCTTATCGATTCAGCGCGACGAAATCTTTGCGTTGCTGGGCAGTTCCGGTTGTGGCAAGTCGACGTTGTTGCGAATGCTGGCCGGTTTCGAGACGCCGACATCGGGACGGATTCTGATCGATGGCGAAGACATCACCGCGCTGCCACCCTATCGACGGCCGGTCAATATGATGTTCCAATCGTATGCGTTGTTCCCGCATATGAGTGTGGCCGCCAATGTGGCTTATGGGCTGAAGCAAGAAGGCGTGCGCGGTCATGATTTGCGAGACCGGGTAGCCGCCGTGCTCGATCTGGTGCAGATGGGGCGATTCGCGACGCGCAAGCCCCATCAGCTGTCCGGCGGTCAGCAACAACGGGTGGCGCTCGCGCGCAGTCTGGTCAAACGGCCCAAGCTGCTGCTGCTCGACGAGCCGATGTCCGCGCTCGACAAGCAGATCCGGCAGCGCACGCAGCTCGAACTGATCAACATCCTGGAAACCGTTGGCGTCACATGCATCATGGTCACGCACGATCAGGAAGAAGCGATGACGATGGCGGACCGTGTCGCCGTGATGAGCGAGGGCGAGATCGTGCAACTCGGTCGCCCGAGCGAAGTGTACGAGTTTCCCAATTCACGGTTTTCCGCACAATTCATCGGTACGACCAATCTGTTCGAAGGTCGCGTCGTCGAGGACGAATCCGATCATGTGAGCATTGAAACGACCGATCTCGCCCGTCCGATCTATATCAGCCACGGCATCACCGGGCCGCGCGGTATGGAAGTCGCTGTATCGGTGCGTCCGGAACGCATTCAGCTCTCGCGCCGCGCGCCGACGGACGAGCACGGCGAAGCGGCCTATAACTGGTCGGCCGGCACGGTCGCGCAGACCGCCTATCTGGGTGCCTTTACGTTGTGTCATGTGACCACGCCATCGGGCAAAACGATCGTCGCGAACGTACCCAGTCTCGAATTGAGTCGTTTGGGCGAACCCGAGATCGGCGAACCGGTATTCGTCGCCTGGGGCCCGAGCGCCGGCGTGGTGCTGACATCATGAAGGTATCGCGCCAGGCGCAAACGAAGCCCGTCGCTGATCGACCGCAGTGGGGCCGCCGGCTGACGATCGCGGTGCCTTACCTCTGGTTACTGCTCTTCTTCTTCGTGCCTTTTCTGCTGGTCGTCAAGATCAGCTTCGCCGACCAAGAAATGGGCGTGCCGCCATACACGCAACTGCTCGATTTCGCCGATGGCGTCGTGCATCTCACGCTGCAGTTGGGGCATTACGCGTTTCTGGTGCAGGACTCGCTGTACTTCGCCACTTATATCAGTTCACTGAAAATAGCGGCATTCTCGACGCTCGGTTGCTTGCTGATCGGCTATCCGCTCGCGTATCAAATCGCGCGCAGTGATCCCGCACGGCGCAATCTGTATCTGATGGCGGTCATGCTGCCGTTTTGGACGTCCTTTCTGATCCGCGTCTACGCGTGGATGGGCATCCTCAGCAACAACGGCCTGCTCAAT
>CAWUJR010000568.1:0-2818 GCA_963922375.1 uncultured Robbsia sp. | reverse complement strand
GGCACGCTCTCCGGGTCGTAGGTCTTACGTTCTTCGTGCGTTGCGGTCATCGCTCTCTCCTGTCGCATGGGCACTGGCCGATTGCGCTTTGAACAAGCCGCGCTTCGCGCCTCACTGCGCTATCGACGTTCCCACGATGTCAGATTTACCCTTACCAACAAGCAAACGCCATGCCGGTATCAATCTGATACAAAGCAGTGGACCATTTGCACGCCACACACGCCCTTTCCTGCCGTGCCACACCTCGGTTTCGCGCAGCAAATCATGAGCAGGTACGCCAGTTGCTACAACTAAAGGATGAACGACGCCATTCCTTGTCATTCCAGCTGGAGTTTTCTGTGACGCATCCTACGATTGAGCTACGGGCCCGACAAAGCCTGACGTTGACGCCACGCATGCAGCAATCCGTACGCCTGCTGCAACTTTCGGCGCTGGAGTTCACACAAGAAGTCAATAACGCGCTGGCCACTAATCCCTTCCTGGAAGCCGAAGAGACAAATGGCTCCCCGCAGGACGAGGCTGCGTCCGCCGGTCATTCGCCGGCCCTTGACAGCGCCAGCAGCAGCGCGCAGGACAGCTTGCGTGCAGGCGAAGATGCCCCCAGCGACGGCCCACGGGACGGTGACGCGGAGGCCGTCGGCAATACGGACAATCTCGCTTCCGACACCGCTGGTGAATACCTGTCGGATTCCTATTCTTCGAGAAATGGCAGCGGATCGAGCGAAGGATCGGATCCGGGCGAATGGATGCATGCGGTGCCCAATCTGCGCGAGAAGCTTCACCAATCGCTGCGGCTGTCTCCACTGGAAGGCCGCGACCGGCTTGCCGCGCAAATCGTCATTGAGTCCCTCGAGGACGATGGTTATCTACGCCAGACGCTCGCGGAGTTGGCGCAAATTAGCGACTGTGACCCGATGCTGAGCGAAGGTGAACTGGCGAACGCAGTGCGTCTGGTGCAGACGTTGGACCAACCCGGCATAGCCGCGCGCTCGCTTTCCGAATGCCTGACGCTGCAACTGGAAGCGATGCCGGACTCCGTGCCGTATCGCGACCTGGCAATCGAACTGGTGAATCACCACCTCGACAAGCTCGCGAAGCGCGAGCATGCGGAGCTGCAAAAGCGCCTGGGTTGCGACGCCGACGCAGTGAAAGCGATGACGGCGCTGATCCGCAAACTCGACCCGAAACCCGGTGAGAGCGCGGCGGTGCAGGAGAATAATTATGTGATCCCAGACGTGATCGTACGGCAAGTGAAAGGCCGTTGGACGGTGTCGATCAATCCGGCGGTGATGCCGCGCGCTCGCGTGCATCGTATGTATGCAGACATGTTTGCGCAAAGCGAAGGCAGCAGCCGTTCACCGCTTGCTCAGCAGCTACAGGAAGCGCGCTGGCTGTTGCGTAACGTGCAGCAGCGATTCTCGACGATTCAGCGCGTGGCGGAAGCGATCGTGGGTCATCAGCGTGCGTTCTTCGATTACGGCGAAATCGCGTTGAAGCCGCTGGTATTACGCGATGTAGCGGACGAGCTCGACCTGCACGAATCGACCGTATCACGCGCTACGGGCAACAAATATATGGCGACGCCCCGTGGCATATTCGAATTCAAGCACTTCTTCCCGAGAGAGCTTGGAACCGAAAGCGGCGGCACGTGCTCGGCGGCGGCAGTGCGTGCATTGCTGAAAGAGATGATTTCAGCCGAGTCGGGCACCGCGCCGCTATCGGACGTCACGCTCGCGAAATTACTGGCACAACAGGGCGTGATAGTGGCGCGCCGGACGGTGGCGAAATATCGCCGCCTGATGAAAGTCCCGCCAGCAGAGATGCGGCGCGCGTGACGCGTCACGCGTGAGTCAACGCGTTCGCAGTAACGCTTTGCGTATTGCCCGAGGATGCGGCGCGAGCAAGCCGCGCCGCCGGGCGCTCGCCGCAGCCACTTCCGCGCCCAGCAGAAACACGGCGGCAGAGTAGTAAAGCCACATCAATACCACTGCCAATGAACCCGCGGCACCGAACGAATTCGCCGTGCCTGCGTGCGACAGATAAAAACCAAACAGGTTTTTCCCGCCGCTGAACAAGAGCGCCGAAGTAAGGCCGCCAATCAGCGCGGGACGCCATTGCATCGGCGCATCGGGTAACAGCTTCAACAGCAGCGTGAAGGCACCCAGCAAAATCAGCATGCTTACCGCGCGCTGCGCAACATTCGCGATGATGAACACCGGACTGTGCACTTCGATCAGCCAGTCGCCGGCAAGACGGATAATCGTATCCACGACGAGCATGAATACCATCACGAAGCCCGCAGCGATCACGAGACCGAACGACACCAAACGAATGCGGATCAACCCTAGCAATCCAGCGCGGCTTCCCTGGGTGGCCTCCATCGTCGGGCAGATGTCGTTCAGTGCGGTGGTCAGCGACGCGAAGGTCGCCGATGCGCCCACCGCCACTACGATGATAGAGAGGACCGTCGTGCCGGTGGCGAGCCGCGCCTGCCAGGCGCTACTGATCATGGCCTGCAGTCCAGCCGCCGCTTGATCGCCCACAAAGCCACGCACTTCGCCCACCAGCTTGCCTTGGGCCGCATCGGCACCGTAGAAGAAGCTGATGATGGCGATGATCAAGACCAGCGTGGGCGCTAACGAGAAAGCAGAATAAAAGGCGATCGAGGCGGACAACGACGCGCAGCGGTCGTCGAACCAATTGGCGACCGGGTCGAATGCCGGTTCTAGCCACCGGCGGTACCATCGTTGCCAGCCGCTCTGCGCCACCGGTTTGATGTCGGCCGGCACGCCCGCACGCACCGCACCGCGTATCGGCG
>CAWUJR010000567.1:0-2830 GCA_963922375.1 uncultured Robbsia sp. | reverse complement strand
CCGGGATGTCTTTGGGGCCGCCCAACGCAACGAACTGCGCGTACGGGAACGACTGCCGAATCAATTTCGCCAGCGTCGCGAAATGCTCCGGTGGCCAGCGCTTTGCCGGACCATATTCGGCGCCCGGACAAAACACCACCAGCGGCACCCGCGTATCCAGCGTGAAACGGTGCGACACGCGGGTGCCCTCGTTCAGATCGCTGTCGAGCCGCGGAATCGGCAGCGTTTCGGGCAACAGGGCGCCGGGCGCGTAGGCCAGCGCCGCATAGTGCGACACCATCGGCGGACGCTCGGTTTTCGAAGGCGGCGCATGAACCACATTGAGCAAGCCATAGCGGTATTCGCCACGATAGCCAATGCGCAGCCGAATGCCGGCCAGCCAAGGAATCAACGCGGACTTCAGCGAGTTCGGCAGCACATAGGCGGCATCATAGCCAACGTCGCGCAAGTCTTGCGCGAGGTGTCGGCGGTTCAGCAATTGAAGACGGCCGTGCGCGAGATCCGTTGCTCTGACTTCGTTCACCTCGGGCATGCGTTCGAGCACCGGCGCGACGGACGCGGGTGCGATCACATCCAGCGTGATGCGCGGGTGCAATTTCTTGAGCAACGTGAACAGCGGCTGGGCCATCAGCGCATCGCCGATCCAGTTGGGGGCGATGACGAGCGCGCGACGCATCTGCTAAAAATCCAAATGAAAGAGAAAAAGGGACAACCGTCGCCACAGGCGCGCCGCGTTTGGGCGGTACGCGCACAGATCGACCGACTCGCCGGTGGGATAGTGAACGCCATGAGCGACATCGAGACCCATGCCGGGAGTCAATGCCGGACGCGGGTGCCGAGGCCCCGAGCCGCGCGTCCATGCGAGGAAGCAGCGCGGTGAAGCACACTGCCGGGCGATAAGCTCAGACAGTGTGCCCTTTCAGTACTTCGCCCTCTGCCAGCTTGTAGCGCGTGCTGCAATACGGGCACCGGGCTTCGCCATGGGTGACGTCGATGAAAACGCGCGGATGCATGCTCCAGCCTTTCATCGCCGGATTCGGGCAATGCACGGGCAAGTCTTTGGCGCGGACCTCGATCAACGGCATTTCATTCATATTCGACATCTCTGGGGCCTGAAAGTAACGGAAAAGCGCGGAGGGGCTGCTTTTTGTCGCAGTGTGTTACACAGTTTCTCATTGTAAAGCACGCGCTGTCGCAAAGGTGAGGGAGCGATCGGGTTAGAATGGTTGTCTGACGTGCATGGTCGTCCCGCTCGAATCGGTTTAGATCGTCCGCCTCCGTTATTGGATGGATTGTTTGATTGATTGTGAAGACAAGCGAACAGTAAGGTGGTCTGGTTGAGGTTTTGGGTGTCTGGAGACTCGGACGGTATGCATGCAGCGAACGGTGGGAGGACGATGGCATCCGGAATGCGGCGGCGCCTTGCGCGACGCCCGGTGCGTTCCGGCGCTACGGGCTCTCATCCCGACCCACTCTATTACGTGCGCCTCAGGCGCCAGACAAGTCAATGACCCAAGTCCTGCGTCTCTCCGATCTGATCGCCGACGGCAAGCTTGCCGGCAAACGCGTTTTCATTCGCGCCGATCTGAACGTTCCTCAAAACGACCAAGGCGACATTACCGAAGACACCCGCATCCGTGCGTCGGTACCCGCGATTCGCGACGCGTTGAACGCCGGCGCGGCGGTGATGGTGACGTCGCACCTGGGCCGTCCCACCGAAGGTCAGTTCAAGCCCGAAGATTCGCTCGCACCGGTTGCCAAGCGCTTGGGCGAGTTGCTGAATCGGGACGTGCCGCTCGTCCAGCATTGGGTCGAAGAGGGTGTCAAAGTGGCGCCGGGTCAGGTCGTGCTGCTGGAAAATTGCCGCGTGAACCCGGGCGAGAAAAAGGATGATGACGCGCTGGCGCAGAAGATCGCAGCGCTCTGCGACGTCTATGTGAACGACGCATTTGGCACCGCGCACCGCGCCGAAGCCACCACGCACGGCGTTGCCAAATACGCGAAGGTCGCTGTCGCGGGGCCGCTGCTGGCGCAGGAACTGGACGCGTTAGGCAAGGCATTGAATAGCCCGAAGCGCCCGCTGGTCGCGATCGTGGCCGGCTCCAAAGTGTCTAGCAAGCTTACCATCCTGAAGTCGCTCGCCGATAAGGTCGATCAATTGATCGTCGGCGGCGGAATTGCGAACACCTTCATGTTGGCGGCTGGGTTGAAGATCGGCAAATCGCTGGCCGAACCGGATCTGGTCGAAGAGGCGAAGGCCATCATCGACATGATGAAGGCGCGCGGTGCGTCGGTGCCTATTCCGACCGATGTGGTGACGGCGAAGACTTTCAGCGCCACCGCTGAGGCGACAGTGAAAGCCGCGGCCGATGTCGCGGACGACGACCTGATTCTGGATATCGGTCCCGATACCGCGAGCGCGCTGGCGAACCAGTTGAAGTCGGCCGGCACGATCGTGTGGAATGGCCCGGTGGGCGTGTTCGAATTCGACGCGTTCGGCAATGGGACGAAAACGTTGGCCGAGGCGATTGCGGCTTCTGACGCATTCTCGATCGCGGGCGGTGGCGATACGCTCGCAGCGATCGCGAAATATGGCATTACCGACAAGGTCGGTTATATCTCGACAGGCGGGGGGGCTTTCCTCGAGTTCCTCGAAGGCAAAACGTTGCCTGCGGTGGCGGTTCTCGAAGGGAGGGCATAAATCATGGCCAGCAAACACAAACACGACGCTGAACACCATGTCGACACCGATCTCGACAGCGTGGCGGGTGCAGTAGAAGCCAGCAGCACCGCGCCGGCGCATTGGATTGCGCCTCCGGGCGCAGAAAAT
>CAWUJR010000566.1:0-2833 GCA_963922375.1 uncultured Robbsia sp. | reverse complement strand
GTGGCGGAAACGGCGGTGGACGCGGTCGTTGATTAACTGACGCCGGCCCCGCTGGGTGCTGATTCCGTTGGGGAAATATCCGCCAACGGAATGCCGCTGCATTGCTATTACGCGTTAAAAAGCGTAGAATCCTAGCGTCGCTGAAGCCGGAGCAGGCGTTCAGAAAGAGATCCAAGCGGGATCCACGTGGGAGGTCGACGCGTGTGGAGCGCAGCGGTCGGCGATAAGCAGATGGGCGTGCGCCCATTTTTTTTTGCTCGCATTTTTCGAGCACGGGTCGGGCCGGCCACGATTGACTGGGGTATTTGTGCAACTGAACGAATTGATAGAAACGGCTCTGGCCGGATTGGGCTATGAGCTGGTCGACCTCGAGCGTTCGGGGCGGGGGATGCTGTGCGTCTACATCGACCATCCTGCCGGCAACGCGAGTATCGCGATTGAAGACTGCGAGAAGGCGACACGTCAGTTGCAGCACGTGCTCACCGTCGAGAACATCGACTTCGAGCGTCTCGAAGTCTCCTCCCCTGGATTGGATCGGCCGCTGAAAAAGTTGGCCGATTTCGAACGTTTCGCAGGTGTCGAAGTCGCGGTGACGCTGAAGCGCCCGATCGACGGACGCAAAAAGTTCCAAGGCATCCTGCAGGCGCCTCAGGGCGAAAACATCGGTTTGGAATTTGAAGGAAAGACAGGACCCGCGATGCTGGATTTCACGGTCGCTGATATCGATCGTGCGCGTCTTGTCCCTCACGTAGATTTTAGGAGCCGCAAACAATGAGTCGCGAAGTACTGATGTTGGTGGATGCGCTCGCTCGCGAGAAGAACGTGAACAAGGATGTGGTGTTTGCGGCGTTGGAAGCCGCACTCGCATCCGCCACCAAGAAGCTCTACGACCGCGACGTCGACGTTCGGGTTGAAATCGATCGTACTTCCGGGGAGCACCAAACCTATCGCCGCTGGCTGGCTGTGCCCGATGAGGCAGGTCTGCAGGAACCGGACAAGCAGATCCTGCTGTTCGAGGCGAAGGAACAGAATCCGAATATTGCCGTCGACGAGTTCATCGAAGAACCGGTCGCGTCGATCGAATTCGGCCGTATCGGCGCGCAGGCGGCGAAGCAGGTGATCCTGCAGCGTATTCGCGACGCGGAGCGCGAGCAGATCCTGAACGACTTCCTGGCGCGCGGCGACCTGATCATGACCGGTTCGGTCAAGCGTCTGGACAAAGGCAATCTGGTGGTCGAATCGGGTCGCGTGGAAGCGTTGTTGCGCCGCGATCAGATGATTCCGAAGGAAAACTTGCGCGTGGGCGACCGTGCGCGGGCTTTCATCGTGAAGGTGGATCGCACCGCACGGGGACCGCAGATCGAATTGTCGCGCACGGCGCCGGAATTCCTGATGAAGCTGTTCGAACTCGAAGTGCCGGAGATCGAACAAGGTTTGCTCGAAATCAAGGCGGCGGCCCGTGACCCGGGCATGCGCGCGAAAATCGCGGTCGTCGCCTACGACAAGCGTATCGATCCGATCGGTACCTGTGTGGGCATTCGCGGCTCGCGCGTGCAGGCCGTACGCAACGAGCTCGGTGGCGAAAATGTTGACATCGTGCTATGGTCGGAGGATCCTGCGCAGTTCGTGATTGGCGCCCTCGCGCCCGCCGCAGTGCAATCCATCGTCGTCGACGAGGAAAAGCACTCGATGGACGTCGTCGTTGACGAATCCGAATTGGCGATTGCGATCGGCCGCAGCGGCCAGAATGTCCGTCTTGCCAGCGAATTGACCGGCTGGCAGATTAATATCATGACCCCGGATGAATCCGCCGCGAAGCAGACCGAAGAGCGTTCGGGGCTGCGCGGCCTGTTCATGGCGCGTCTCGATGTCGACGAAGAAGTCGCCGACATCCTGATCGACGAGGGCTTTACGAGCCTCGAAGAAATTGCGTACGTGCCGTTGAACGAAATGCTCGAAATCGAAGCATTCGATGACGACACCGTTCACGAGTTACGTAATCGCGCCCGCGATGCATTGCTGACGCAAGCCATTGCCAACGAGGAAAAAGCGGAAGGCATCGTGCCCGAGCTGGATACCCTCGACGGCATGACGCCCGAGTTGCTCGAGAAGCTGCGGGCAAACGAGATCAAAACGCGTGATGACCTGGCCGAGTTGGCAGTGGACGAAATCGTCGAGTTGACGGGTTTGTCGGCTGAAGACGCGACATCGCTGGTCATGAAAGCGCGTGAACACTGGTTCCAGTCGGACGAATAAGCCCGGATGGCCAGGTCGCGCACACGTCGATCTGGCCGGTATGCAGGAGTCAGCGATGAGGCCGCATGATGCGCAAATAAACTGATCAATACGCGAGTGTGCCGCGCGTATGCACGACCAACCGCAAGGAGCATGGCTCCTTGCCTCCAAGAGGGATGAATGGCGAGTAACAACGTAGCCCAATTTGCCGCGGAACTGAAAATGCCTGCCGGCGTGTTGCTGGAGCAGCTGCAAGCGGCAGGTGTCCAGAAGCAGAGCGCCGACGATGTCGTGTCCGAGACCGACAAGGCGCGCCTGCTGGATCACCTGCGTCGCGCGCACGGATCCGAAGCGGATGCGGACAAGCGAAAGATCACGCTGACGCGCAGGCAGACGTCGGAAATCAAGCAATCCGACGCAACCGGCAGGGCTCGGACCATTCAGGTTGAAGTGCGCAAGAAGCGCGTCTTCGTCAAGCGTGACGACGAACTGCCTGAAGAGACGTCGAGCGTCGATAACGCGGAAGCGGACGCTGCGGCAGCGGCAGAATTGGCGCGTCGCGAGGAAGATGCTCGCCGCGAGGCAGAGGCGCTCGAAC
>CAWUJR010000565.1:0-2835 GCA_963922375.1 uncultured Robbsia sp. | reverse complement strand
GATAATCCAGCGGCCGCAGGGTTCAAACGACGCTCGAGCCACGCGGCCCACCGGCCAAAGCCGACCAGCGGGTGTGCGCGGCGAGGTTCTCCCAGCAGGCGATCGAATAAGACCGCAGCGATGGGCGCACTCACCGTCGCGCCCATGCCGAACGATGACAACGGCCCCGGCCATGCCAACGGTGCGAAAGACCAAGCCGACATCCATGCACCGATGATCATGTTCGCGCCACGTTGCCCGATGCGAGCGGGAGCCATTGCGCAATCCGATCAAGATCGAGAGCGGCTTCGACCGCATCGGTCAGACGATCAAGGTCCACGGCGCGACGCGCGGCGAGACTGACCACCGCGTCCTGTGCTGCGTCGCCGGGACTGGCCCACGTTAACAGTGCCCGCGCGGCCTCCGGGGCGTCGAAAAGTCCATGCAGATAGGTGCCCATGACCTGACCGTCTTCGGAAACCGCGCCGTCTTGACGGCCGTTATCCAGATAGACAGCAGGTCGTTCGAGCCCGGTACCGGTGCTGACGCCCATGTGAATCTCATAACCAGCGATTCGTGCTGCCGTGTCGTGTCGTTCTCCAACAACGACCGTGTCACCGACACCGCTGACACCGCTGATAGCGGCCGAAAGGGTGCCGCTGACGTTTCGCAATTGCTTATGCGTTTCGATTGTGGTTTCAATATCGAGCACACCGAAGCCTGCGGTGCTGCCTGGCGCTCCCTCGAGTCCCAGTGGATCGTGCACCTGATGGCCAAGCATCTGCAAGCCGCCGCAGATGCCGATGACTTTGCCACCGTACCGCAGATGCCGCAGGATCGCTTGTTCCCAACCATGCTCACGCAGCCACGCCAGATCCGCACGCACGCTTTTACTTCCCGGTATCACGATCAGATCCGCAGCGGGGATCGCCTGGCCCGCGCGGACGAAACGGAAATCCACTTCCGGATTCAATCGCAATGCATCCATGTCGGTCGCATTGGACACTCTCGGAAATGCTGGCGCGATGACCGTCATTGCGCGCGGCATCGCGCTCGGCGGGGTATCCGGCAGTGCATCCTCGGCGTCCAGATACAGGCCATGTAGATAGGGCAGCACGCCGAGCACCGGTTTGCCGGTGCGTGCTTCCAGCCACGACAGTCCCGATGCGAGCAATGCCGGATCGCCACGGAAACGATTGATCACGAAGCCGACGATCCGCGCCTGCTCGCTGGGCGCCAGCACGTCGAGCGTTCCGACGAGATGCGCGAAGACGCCGCCTTTGTCGATGTCGGCGATCAGTATCACCGGACAATCGACGCGCTCAGCAAACCCCATATTGGCGATATCGCCTTCGCGGAGATTGATTTCGGCGGGGCTGCCGGCACCTTCGACCAGAATCGCGTCGAATTGCTGTTGCAATCGATGGTATGACGCCAGTACTGCCGTCATCGCCTGCGGTTTGTACGCGTGATAACCGCGTGCGTCCAAGTTGACGACCGCTTTACCGTGGACAACAACTTGCGCGGTGCGATCGGTACCGGGTTTCAACAGAATCGGGTTGAAGTCTGTGTGCGGTGCCAGTCCGGCGGCGTACGCTTGCAGCGCCTGTGCACGGCCTATCTCGCCACCGTCGACCGTAACGGCGCTGTTCAGCGCCATGTTCTGCGGTTTGAACGGGGCGACACGTACCCCACGGCGCGCGAGCAACCGACACAGCGCGGCGGCCAGCGTGCTTTTGCCGGCGTCGGAGGTCGTGCCCTGGATCATCAGCGTGCGACAGGCATGCATGGCAGAGTCTCAACGAAAAAACAAAATATGACGGAACGCGATTCGCACGCGGGACGGCAGGCACAGCCATTCCGGACCGGGCTCGCGCGTGGGCACGGTAGCTTGTGCTTACGTGGCCCGATAACCCGATACCCGTCCGATATCCCCCCGAATATCCCGACACTCGCTGCAACGCGCAAAACGGCAGTCATGGTAGCAGAGACACCGCGTCCGGCGGACCTGTGATGCACCGTGGCAAGAAGATAAATCGGTAATTTGTACCTATAGTGCAATAGCCAATGCGAAGTTTGATACAGAAAAGCGAAAATTTTGCTACTTCGATTGATCCAAGTGCGGAAGCCAGCCGTATATTGGGTGACGAATCGATGTCTCCGCTGACCCCTCATGCTTGCCGCCCTCGTATGACGATTGCCGCTTCCCGACGCCCATTGCCGCCCGTGCCGTTTAACGAACGGGAGCGTTTGACCGCGCTGTTCGACAGCTGTCTGTTGGATACCGTGGCCGATCCCGCCTTCGACGAGATCACCGCATTTGCCGCGTCTGTGATGCGCGCGCCCATTGCGGTGGTGTCGCTCGTCGATCAACATCGACAGTGGTTCAAATCGAAAATCGGCGTGGACCACAACGAGACGCCGCGTGAAGACGCGTTTTGCGCATACGCGATTCTGCAGCGCGCACCGTTGATTGTTGCTGATGCCCGCACCGATGTCCGTTTTCGTGACAACCCGATGGTCACAGGAGACATGGGCGTGCGGTTCTACTTCGGCATTCCAATCCGCAGCCATGATGGCATGCCGTTGGGCGCGCTGGCGGTTGTGGATACGGTGCCGCGCGAGGCGATAGCGCCTGTGTCGTCCGTGGCATTTGCGGTGATGCTGACGCTTGCGCGCCGTGTCGAGCAACTGATTCGCGCGCACCGTACGGCAGGCTATCGCGACCGAAGCACCGGCCTCCCCAATCAGCGCCGCTTTCGGGAAAACGCCGAGGCGCTCTATCGAAGCGCGACGCCGGCGACGAATCGCTGGTGGGCGGTGAGTGTAGAGGCCGTCAGCGCGGCGCAGAGCCAG
>CAWUJR010000564.1:0-2836 GCA_963922375.1 uncultured Robbsia sp. | reverse complement strand
GACGTCCGACGTGGATGCTGCATGGGTCCCCGTTGCCTGGCCCGCTGCGGCCTTTGCGGTCGTTGCTTTGCCGCCGGCCGGCGAAGGCACCGGCAGATCGGCCGGAACTTTCTCCATGGCAAACCGGAAGGTCGGGTTGTCGCTCAAAGCGTCGACGCGAGCACTGCTCGCGTCGTGGGTTACTCCTGCGCTGCCGATGCTCGCTGCGTTCGAACGGGACGCCGGCATTTCCACTCTGAGCCAGCGATCCACGTGCAGTGGTATGCCCACTTCGATTCGCTTGAGCCGATGGACGGTTTCGCCGGTACTTTCATGCAAGATCGATTCGATCACGACGCTGTCCGCTGCCGGGGCACTGCCAAGACGGGATACACGCGGCGCACGCGCGGTCCTGGCAGGATGGTCCGCGTAGATCACGAGGACCGGACCATCGAACGCGTGACTCGCTGCAACCAGATCCCGACGCAGCCCGGCGAAGCCATCCGGTTCCCGGCGCCCGGACAATCCCGTTAGCCATCTCGAAAATCCAGAGCGTGGTTCCCGCGGAAAATGCGGATTGCCTTCGAAGAAAAAGACCAGTCCGCGTGCGTGCCGGCGCCGTGCATCGGTGACCGCGCGGGCAATCCAGGTGCGGTTGGCCACCTCACGATCCTCGTATTCGCCGTTGCGCCCCCCGCCATCGTAGAAGTGATTGTTGTCGCCGGGCACGTTTAGGCTGGCAAACACAATACCGGCTTGAATCCATCGCGTGTTTTCGCGATAAGGCCGAAACGCCGGCAACTCCGATTGGCGGATCAATCTCAGCGGCGCCGTACCCAACGACATGGGGCCAGATAGAAATACATCCCGTAGCGCATCCAGCCGTTCGATCGGATCGGTGGCGGCGTTGCTGGATTGGGCGCAGTTTGCCCAGTCATTTTGGCCGGGCACATAGATGAGTGGGACAGGGGCGCTATTGAGCAGCGCGTAGCGCGCGGCGTACAGTGCATCGCTGCAGGGCTCGGCGACGGTTTTGAAATTGCCCAGATCCAGCACGAAGGCGACCTTGCCTTCGGTGCCGATCCACTGCAGGAAAGCTTGCGCGCGCGGCGCTTGCTCAGGTGACGGCGGCAGATTGGCCACCACCGCAAAAGAGAGCGGACGATAAGCCGCTTCTTCGGCGCGTCTGCTCATCGCGCTTGGCGCGTCGAGCGTTCGGGCCGAGGCGCTTGTGTAGGGCAGGCGGGAAGCGTGCTCGGCGGCCTTCGCCGCAACACCGAACGTCGTCGTGCCGAATAGGGCAGCGAGCAGAAGGGCCATCGATCGCCCCCACGATGCAGGCGGCGCGAGGCGCGACGGCCAAAGTGTCATCCTGATGCCTGTGCTTCCTCAGTGGTGGTCGAGCAACGCGCGGAGTTCATACAGCAGATCCAGCGCTTCCTTGGGGCGCAGGTCGTCCGGATCGATCTGCGACAGCCGACTGACGAGCGCCGACGGGTAAGCCGGCGGCGCATTCGCTACAGCGCCTATATTGCCACCGTCCGCCGTGCCGCGCAGCGAGCCGGTCACGTCGTATTGGTCGTCGATCTCGAAGCGTTCCGCAGTGTCTGCGGCGGCGAAGAGATCCAGTTGCGGTGCCGAATGCATCACCGATTGCCGTTCCAACTGGACCAGGTGTTTGCGCGCGGCGCGGATCACCGCATTCGGGACGCCCGCCAGTTGTGCCACCTGCAGCCCATAGCTTTGGCTCGCCGGGCCGTCGCTCACCGCATGCAGAAACACGATGCCCTTGCCGTGCTCGACCGCGCTCAGATGCACATTGGCCGCTTTCGGGAATTCGTCCGGTAGCTGCGTGAGTTCGAAGTAATGTGTGGCGAATAATGTGAAGCAATGGTTATGCGACAACAGATGCCGAGCAATGGCCCAGGCCAGCGCAAGGCCATCGAAGGTCGAGGTGCCGCGACCGATCTCATCCATCAGCACGAGGCTTTGCGCAGAGGCATCGTTCAGAATGGCGGCAGCCTCCGTCATCTCGACCATGAAAGTGGAGCGGCCGCCCGCGAGATCGTCTGCTGCGCCGATGCGGGTAAAGATCCGGTCGATCGGGCCGATCTGGGCTTCGCGCGCGGGCACATAGCTGCCTACATACGCGAGCAGCACGATCAATGCGGTCTGACGCATGAAGGTGGATTTACCGCCCATATTGGGACCGGTCACCAGCAGCATCCGACGTTCGTCGCCGAATACGCAGTCGTTCGCGATGAATTGCTCGATCTGGGCTTCCACCACCGGGTGTCTGCCTTCGAGAATGTGAATGCCGGCTTGATCGCTCAAGCGCGGCGCATTCCAATCCAGCGCGCCTGCCCGCTCGGCGAATGTCGCGAGCACATCGATCTCCGCGAGTGCCGACGCGACGCGTTGGCACGGCGCGATATGGGCGAGCAGCGATTGCAGGATGCCTTCGTACAACATCTTTTCGCGGGACAGCGCGCGCTCCTGCGCGGACAGTGCCTTATCTTCGAAGGTTTTCAGCTCCGGTGTGATATAGCGTTCGGCGTTCTTCAGCGTCTGGCGTCGGCGATAGTCGTCGGGGACCTTGTCGGTCTGGCCCCGGGTGACCTCGATGTAAAAGCCGTGCACCCGGTTATATTCGACGCGCAGATTCGCAATGCCGGTTCGGGTACGTTCGCGCGTCTCCAGATCGATCAGGAATTGCGAGCAGTTTTCTGAAATGTCCTTCAGTTCGTCCAGCTGCGCATCGTAGCCGCGCGCGATGACGCCGCCATCGCGCACCATCGCTGCGGGTTCGTCGGCGATCGTGTCGCGGAGCAGTTGCAGGGTTTCGAGCGGCGGCGTC
>CAWUJR010000563.1:0-2851 GCA_963922375.1 uncultured Robbsia sp. | reverse complement strand
CGCCATTGATCGTATTCGCCGGCAACAGGGCGATGACGCCGTTGGCGGTCAGCCAGCGACCCTGGATGATCTTCGTCAGCATCGCCTTGCCGTCGGCCATGACCTTGCGGGCAGCATCGCCGACCACTTCGTCATCCAGGATGGCCGGATACGGGCCAGCGAGGTCCCAGGTCTGGAAGAACGGACCCCAATCGATATATTCGGCGAGTTGCGCCAGATCGTAATTCTTGAACACACGGCGGCCGATGAAGCTGGGTTGCGGCGGCGTGTAGTGAGCCCAGTCGATCTTGTGATGGTTGTCGCGCGCTTGCTGCAGCGACACCATCGGCGTCGCTTTGCGGTTCGCATGTTGCAGGCGGATCCGATCGTAGTCGGTACGAATGCCGTCGAGGTAGGCGGCTACGCCGTCGTCGGACAGCAGGCTCGATGCGACAGAAACCGAACGGGACGCATCCGGCACATAGACGACCGGGCCGTCGTAATGCGGTGCGATCTTGACCGCCGTGTGCACGCGTGAAGTGGTGGCGCCGCCGATCAACAATGGCACTTGCCGTTCACGGAAGTGATCGTCGCGCTGCATCTCGGCGGCCACATAGGCCATTTCCTCGAGGCTCGGCGTGATCAGGCCGGACAAGCCGATGATGTCGGCGTTCTCTTCCTTCGCTTTCTTCAGGATCTCCGCGCAGGGCACCATCACGCCCATATTGACCACTTCGAAGTTATTGCACTGCAGGACCACAGAGACGATGTTCTTGCCAATGTCGTGCACATCGCCCTTGACGGTCGCGATCACGATCTTGCCCTTGGCGCGCACATCGGCGCCGCTGGCGGCCAGACGCGCTTTTTCTTCTTCGATGAACGGAATCAGATGCGCGACGGCTTGCTTCATCACCCGCGCGGACTTGACCACCTGCGGCAGGAACATCTTGCCCGCGCCGAACAGATCGCCGACGATGTTCATGCCGTCCATCAACGGCCCTTCGATCACCTGAATCGGGCGGCCGCCGGCAGCGGCGATTTTTGCGCGCGCTTCCTCGGTGTCTTCAACGATGAAGGTGGTCACACCTTGCACCAGCGCGTGCGCGAGCCGTTGCTCGACCGGCTGCTGACGCCACTCCAGGTTTTCTTCCTTCTTCGCCGCGCCGCCGCCTTTAAAGCGATCGGCGATCTCGAGCAGCCGCTCGGTCGCGTCGTCGCGCCGATTCAATACGACGTCCTCGACGCGCTCGCGCAACTCGGCGTCCAGATTCGCATAGTTGCCCAACTGTCCGGCATTGACGATCCCCATGTCCATGCCGGCAGCAATCGCGTGATACAGGAAGACCGTGTGGATCGCCTCCCGTACTACATCGTTGCCGCGGAACGAGAACGAGACGTTCGACACGCCGCCGCTGACCTTCGCGAATGGCAAGTTTTCCTTGATCCACCGCGTCGCATTGATGAAGTCGACTGCGTAGTTGTTGTGCTCTTCGATACCGGTCGCGATCGCGAAGATATTCGGATCGAAGATGATGTCTTCCGGCGGGAAGCCGACTTCGTCGACCAGGACATCGTAGCTGCGCTTGCAGATCTCGGTCTTGCGCGCAAAGGTATCGGCCTGACCTTTCTCGTCGAATGCCATCACCACCGCGGCGGCGCCGTAGCGGCGCACCAGACGGGCATGATGCAAAAACGCTTCATGCCCCTCTTTCAGCGAGATCGAATTGACGATCGGTTTGCCTTGCACGCATTGCAGACCCGCCTCGATCACTTCCCATTTCGACGAGTCGATCATGATCGGCACGCGCGCGATGTCCGGCTCCGAGGCAATCAGATTCAGAAAACGGACCATCGCCGCTTTCGAGTCCAGCATCGCCTCGTCCATATTGATATCGATCACCTGGGCGCCGTTCTCGACCTGCTGACGCGCGACCACGATGGCTTCGTCGAATTGCTCGTTCAGGATCAAGCGGGCAAACGCCTTCGAGCCGGTGACATTGGTGCGTTCGCCGACATTGATGAACAGCGCGCCGGCGCCGACATTGAAGGGCTCAAGACCGGCGAGGCGCATCGGACGGTCGATCGGGGTGGTTTCGGACATTCTTGTTATCTCGCGGATCGGTCGGCGATCGGTCGGCGCTGTAAGAAGCGGCCGCTCGGATTAGGGCGTAAGTCGTACGGTGGCACGGGCGACGGAGACGGTCGAGGGCAACGCGCGCCAACTCAGGCGTGGCGGTATTGCGATGGCCAGACGCGCGGTTTGACGGCCTGGATCGCTTTCGCGATTTCGGCAATGTGCTCCGGCGTCGTGCCGCAGCAACCGCCCGCAATATTGATCAAACCGGCCGTGGCAAACTCCTTCACCAGCCGCGACGTGACATCGGGCGTCTCGTCGAAGCCGGTGTCGCTCATCGGATTCGGCAAGCCGGCGTTCGGGTAGCAAGATACGCCGACATCGCAGAGCTTCGCGAGTTCGGCGATATACGGGCGCATCAATGCCGCTCCCAGCGCGCAGTTCAGCCCGAAGGTGAGCGGCCGTGCATGTCGCAGCGAATTCCAGAACGCTTCCACTGTCTGGCCCGACAGGATCCGACCGGATGCATCGGTCACCGTGCCGGAGATCATGATTGGCAAACGCTCGCCGCTGTCTTCGAACAATTGGTCGAGTGCGAACAACGCGGCCTTCGCATTCAATGTGTCGAAGATCGTCTCCACCAGAAACAGGTCGCTGCCGCCTTCCAGCAGCGCTTTGGCCTGTTCGTAATAGGTTTGATGCAATTCTTCGAACGTGACGTTTCGGGCGCCCGGGTCGTTGACGTCCGGCGAGATGCTGGCGGTCTTCGGGGTCGGGCCGATCGCGCCGGCGACAAAG
>CAWUJR010000562.1:0-2869 GCA_963922375.1 uncultured Robbsia sp. | reverse complement strand
GCCACGCTGCTCCATTGCAGCTCGGTGATGCCGTTCGTCAGCGCGTCACGCGCGGCGTCGGCCGCTTGTTGCGTCGAGAAATTGATCGTCAACGTGTCCGCCACGCGTGCCACACCGCCGTCACGGATGCCCTTGCCGCGCAACAATGTCCGCGCATCGGCCGCATCCGAATCCAGCTTCTTGGACAGTGCGCCGGCCATATCCACTTGCAGCAGGAAATGCACGCCGCCGCGCAGATCCAGGCCCAAATACATCGGTCGTGCCATCAGCGCGGTCAGCCAACGCGGCGACGCGCTTTGCAGACTCAATGCGACGATGTAGGTCGGATCGGTCGGGTCGGCGTTCAGCGCGTGTTGCAACGCGTCTTTCGCGCGCAGTTGCGTATCGGTGTCTTTCAGACGGACGCGAACGCTGGCGTTGCTCGGGTTCGCATCGAACGACACATCGGCTGCGTCGATATTATCGGCAGCGAGCGTCTGTTCGACGCGGTCCATCACGCTCGCATCGACCTTGACGGTCGCTTTGAGGCTTTGAACCTGAACGGCAGGCGTTTCGCCGAAGAAATTCGGCAGCGTATAGAGCAGGCCGATGGCGATCGCCACCAGCATGACAATGTACTTCCAGAGGGGGTAACGATTCATGGCAGGCCGACGAAGAGAGGGACGCGCAACGCATCCGGCCGATGGGTCGCGCGGGCGTGTCACCAAAACCAGACCACGCGCCGGCAATGTGGCCGACGCTGGCAGATGCGTGGATCAAACAACGATCCCCACGGCCGGGATCCGACTGCGATCCTAACCCGGGTTCAACAAAATTCCTTACAGCGCCTTGATCGTGCCCTTCGGCAGCACGGTGGTGATGGCACCCTTTTGGACGGTGATTTCGACGTTGTCGGCGATTTCGACACCCACATAGGCTTCGCCAACTTTGCTGACCTTGCCCACCATGCCGCCGCTGGTGACCACTTCGTCGCCCTTGGCGATGGCAGCGAGCATATTGCGGTGGTCTTTCTGACGCTTCATCTGCGGACGGATCATGATGAAATACAGCACCACGAACATCAGAATGAGCGGAGCAAAGCTCATCAGGCTCGATTCGGCGCCGCCGCCTTGGGTCAGTGAACTAAACACGTTGAATCTCCGCAGTCTGGTAGGGAAAATAGCCGCGTATTCTAGCACTGCGGCGCGTTGCCATTATCAAAGGCTTTCCCGGGTAACGATTTTGTGTTGCCTATGCCAACACGATCGTCGGCACGCTTGCCATCGCCGGCCATCCGTTGCCTGTCCGGTGGAGCAGGCGCTGCTCACTGCCGGACAGGCCCAGCGCCTCCCTCCGCGGTCAATGAACCCCGCGGGCCCGATCCTCGCGGAAGCGTTTGACGAAGGCGTCGAACTGCTGCTTTTCAATCGATTCGCGAATTTCGCTCATCAGCTTCAGGTAGTAATGGAGATTGTGGATCGTATTCAACTGCGCGCCCAGGATCTCGCCGCTACGATGCAGATGGTGCAAATACGAGCGCGAGAAGCCCTTGCATGCGTAGCAGTCGCACGACTCGTCGAGCGGGCGCATGTCGTTCTTAAACGACGCATTCTTGATCTTGATGTCGCCAAAACGGGTGAATAGCCAGCCGTTTCGGGCATTGCGAGTCGGCATCACGCAGTCGAACATGTCCACGCCGTGCGACACGCCGTTCACCAGATCTTCCGGCGTGCCCACGCCCATCAGGTAATGCGGTTTGTCCGCCGGCAGTTTCGGGCCGACATGCGCGAGCACGCGCATCATGTCTTCCTTCGGCTCACCGACCGACAAGCCGCCGATCGCCAGCCCGTGGAACGGAATCTCCGACAGGCGTTCCAGCGACTCGTCGCGCAAATCTTCGTACATGCCGCCCTGGACGATACCGAACAGCGCGTTCGGATTGGCTTCGCGGTCGAATTCGTCGCGCGAACGGCGCGCCCAACGGGCCGACATCCGCATCGACTCGGCCGCCAGTTCATGCGAGGTGGGCACGCCGTCGACTTCGTACGCGGTGCATTCGTCGAACTGCATGACGATGTCCGAATTCAGCACGCGCTGGATCTGCATCGAGATTTCCGGGGACAGGAACAGCTTGTCGCCATTGATCGGCGACGCGAAACGCACACCTTCTTCGCTGATCTTGCGCAGATCGCCGAGGCTGAACACCTGAAAACCGCCGGAATCGGTCAAGATCGGCCGATCCCAGCCCATGAAACCGTGCAGTCCGCCGTGCGCGGCGATGGTTTCCAACCCGGGGCGGAGCCACAGATGGAACGTATTGCCGAGCACGATCTGCGCGTTGATTTCACGCAGATCGCGCGGCGTCATCGCCTTGACGGTGCCGTAGGTGCCCACTGGCATGAAGATCGGCGTCTCCACCACGCCGTGGTTCAGGGTGACACGGCCGCGACGGGCATGGCCGTCGGTAGCGAGCAATTCGAATTTAAGCATGGCGAACCGGAGACGAGGAGGCGGAGGAGGCGGAGGAGGCGGAAGAAGCGGAAGAAGCAGCGCTGGAGGTGGCAGACGCGGCCACGGCGGCGGCACGGGTCAGGAACATGGCGTCGCCGTAGCTGAAAAAGCGGTAACGCGCGGCGATCGCGTGACGATAGGTCGCGCGAATCGTCTCGACGCCGGCAAACGCTGAGACCAGCATGATCAATGTGGACTTCGGCAAATGGAAGTTCGTGATCAAGCAGTCGACGACGCGAAACGCATAGCCGGGCGTGATGAAAATATCGGTTTCCGCATGCTGCGCGCGTAGCAATGGGGCCGGCGCCGTACTGCTTGCGCCGTCGGCGGTTGCATCGGTCGATGCCTGCTGCGCGGCATCGCGTGCGGCCGATTCCAG
>CAWUJR010000561.1:0-2882 GCA_963922375.1 uncultured Robbsia sp. | reverse complement strand
GCCGAGATGCGCACGCTCACGCGCGCCGAGTGGGTCGGCGGCATGTTGCCGTTGGCGGGCGATGCGCTGGTCTGCGGTTTCTATGTGAACGAACTGCTGGTGCGCTTTTGCGCGCGCGAGGATCCGCACCCGGCACTGTTCCGGCATTATGCGATCACACTGGCGCGGCTCGCGCACGACGAACCGGCTGCGTTGGTGTTGCGCTCGTTCGAGCGTATGCTGCTACGCGAAACCGGCTATGCGGTGGCCTTCAGCGTCAATCTACAGCGCGATCCACCGCGTCCGGATGCGTGGTATGTGTTCGATCCGGAGCGCGGCGCGCGCCTCGCGCATGACCACGATCCGCAAGCCTGGCCGCGCATCCTCGGACAAACGCTGATCGATATGGAAGGGGACGACTATCAGACGCCGCGCACCGTATCGCAGAGTAAGACGCTGATGCGTTTCCTACTGAACTATCATCTGGGCGGCACGCCGCTCAATACCCGGCAGATCCTGATCGACCTGCAAAAGCTATAGAGGCGCCATGAATCCTTTTGCTCCGTCGCCCCTCGCCACCGGTCTTGGCCTGGGCGTCAACATCGACCATGTCGCTACCCTGCGCAATGCCCGGGGTACGACGTATCCGGACCCGCTCGAAGCCGCATTGCGGGCGGAGGATGCCGGTGCCGATGCGATCACGTTGCACCTGCGGGAAGACCGTCGGCATATCCGAGATGCGGACGTGCAGGCGATTCGTCCCGCCCTGCGCACACGGATGAATCTGGAGTGCGCGGTGACGCAGGAAATGCTTGACATCGCCTGCGGCGTACGTCCGCATGACGTCTGCCTGGTTCCTGAGAAGCGCGAAGAACTGACGACCGAGGGCGGCCTGGACGTCGCCGGTCATTTCGAGCAGGTGAGCGCCGCCTGTCGGCAGTTGGCAGCGGAGGGAATTCGCGTGTCGCTGTTCATCGATGCGGATGAGACGCAGATTCGCGCCGCGCACGCCACCGGCGCGCCGGTCATTGAACTGCATACCGGTCGATATGCGGATGCCGATGCGGCCACGCAGCCGGCCGAATTCGACCGCGTGGCCGCCGGCGTGGAAACCGGACTCGCGCTTGGGTTGGTCGTCAACGCCGGGCATGGCCTGCACTACACCAATGTTCAGCCGTTCGCGGCGCTGGATGGCATCACCGAGCTGAACATCGGTCATGCGATCGTTGCGCATGCGGTATTCGTCGGCTGGGAGAACGCGGTGCGCGAAATGAAGGCGATCATGGTCGCCGCGCGGGTGGGACGCCTGCGCGGGAACGTTTGAACCGAGACGCGTATCGAGCATCGAAGGTGACGTCGAGTCGATGTTGACGACGCGCCCCATCGATAAGGAGCGGCAATGATCTTTGGCACAGGCAGCGACATCATCGACATTCGCCGGGTTGCCGGCGTCATGGAACGCACGCGCGGCCGCTTTGTCGACAAGGTGCTGGGGCCGCAGGAGCAGGCGGTCTATCACGCGCGGCTTGCTCGCTCTGCCTCACGCGGTCTCGCTTACTTGGCGACGCGTTTTGCGGCCAAGGAAGCCTTTTCGAAGGCGATCGGCATGGGGATGCACTGGCCGATGACCTGGCGTGCGGTGCAGACGCTCAATGCGTCCAGCGGCGCCCCGATGGTGGTCGCCAGTGGCGAGTTGCTGACCTGGGTGCAGTCCCAAGGGTTGAGCTTTCACGTGACGCTGAGCGACGAACGCGACTATGCGATCGCTTATGTCATTGCCGAGCAGCGCATCGCCAAGTAGCTAACGCGCCCGGTATCTCACCCATAACAGCATTTATAGGATCCCCGCAGACCGATGCAGGCAACAGAATTGGATTTGACCCGCCGGGGCCCTGGCCCTGTGATGATCGACCTACCCGGCCTGGTACTGGACGAAAGCGATGTGAGGCGTCTCGCGCATCCGATGACCGGTGGCGTGATTCTCTTTGCACGCAACTATCAAAACCGTGCGCAATTGTCACTGCTGACCCATCAGATCCGCATGCTTCGCCCCGACATCTTGATCGCCGTGGACCAGGAGGGCGGACGGGTGCAACGGTTCAAGACCGACGGCTTCACTGTCCTGCCGCCGATGCGGACGTTGGGAACGCTGTGGGATGAGGATGTGCTGGCGTCGATCGAGGCCGCGACTGCCACCGGCTTCGTGCTCGGCACCGAACTCCGTGCCAGCGGCGTGGACCTGAGTTTTACGCCGGTGCTTGATCTGGACTACGGCGTGTCCAAGGCGATCGGTTCGCGCGCGTTTCACCGCGACCCCCGGGTCGTGAGCCTGCTCGCACGCAGTCTTACCCATGGTCTTTCACTGGCCGGCATGGCGAATTGCGCGAAGCACTTTCCCGGTCACGGTTATGTGGAGGCGGATACGCATCTGGGCGCCGCGATCGACGATCGACCGTTACAGGAGATCCTCGACAACGACGTTCAGCCGTATTTATGGACGGGGCTCACGACCGCCTCCATCATGGCTGCGCATGTGGTGTATTCGCAGGTGGATGCGTTGCCGGCGGGGTTTTCTCGGATCTGGCTGCAACGCATCCTGCGTCGACGTTTGAAGTTCAACGGCGCGATTTTCAGCGACGATCTGTCGATGGAAGGCGCCCGCATCGCCGGCGACACTGTGCGCGGCGCGAAGATGGCGCTGGATGCGGGGTGCGATATGGTGCTGGTGTGCAATCGCCCGGACGAAGCGGAGCGAGTGCTCGACGGCTTGGCGTTTTCGCCGTCACGGGCATCGGTGCGCCGCATCAAGCGGTTGCAGGCACGGGGGAAGGCTGTCGCGTGGAGCAAGTTGTCGCGTCTGCCCGACTACCAGGCTGCGCGCGAAAAGGTCGAGGCACTGACGA
>CAWUJR010000560.1:0-2896 GCA_963922375.1 uncultured Robbsia sp. | reverse complement strand
CCCGTTGCCCCCAACGTACTCAGCGCACCCGACGCACAAGCTGGACCTGTTTGCGCAAGACACCGCGACCGCGCTGGCGGAAGGATGTCGGCTCGCGCAAGTGGGACTGATCGAATCGGCATGGCGCACGTTGAGCGCGCAGCACTCGGCAAGCCTCGACACCCAAGACCGGACGAAGACGTCACCCGTGCGGATTATCGTCGGTGGCGGCGCGGCACCCGAAGTGGTACGTTCGCTGCGCCTGCCCTACACGCGTCACGACGATCTGGTATTGGAAGGATTGGCGCTGATTGCGCAGACGGACATGGCCGCGTCCCTCAACTGCTGACGCGCCGACCGCCCGTGTGCAGCGCGTTTCCAGGCCGCGCTCAGGCTACTTCGCCGCGAACCTTGCGCAACAGCGCCGTCGTCGAGCGTTGATGCTCGAACGGGATGGCCAACGCGCGGCCGCCCCAACCGCGCACCAGCGCAGACTCGGGTAGTGCGTCCATATCGTAGTCGCCGCCTTTCACCAGGATGTCCGGGCGCAACGCCTGGATCATCGACTCCGGCGTGGACTCGTTGAACAGCACGACCGCATCCACGTCGGCCAATGCCGCCAGCAATGCCATACGATCGGCTTCGCGGTTGATCGGGCGGTCATCGCCTTTGCCCAGCGTGCGCACCGACGCGTCGCTATTGACCCCGACGATCAAAAAAGCGCCCAACGCGCGAGCGCGCGCCAAGTAGGTCACATGACCGCGATGCAGGATGTCGAAGACGCCATTGGTGAACACCACCGGCTCCGGCAACTCGTCCCGGCGGCCACACAACGTGTCGAGCGAGACAATTTTGCGTTCGAAACCGGGCGAAACCAGGTGAGACTCCGAGGAAGACTCCAGATCCGAAGCGTCTTTGTCAGTCATCGCCTGTCGCCTGGTTTTAGACAGCGGGTTGGGTGGACGCCGCGCTGTCGCCGGCCGCCTGCTGCATACGCTGCACGATTTCCTTGCGATAACGGTTCAGCTCCTGCACCGTCACCAATTGCTTTTCGAACAACACCGACAGATTGTGCAGGATGCGCTCGACGACCTTCGTTTCCCAGGTCGCATCGAAACGGATCTGCTCGTCCAGCCAGTGTTCGAGCCATTCCGGATCCGGCAACTTCGACTGAATCGTGTCGTTCGGGAACATGTCCTTGTTCACGTGCAGATTGGTCGGGTGAAGCGGCTTTTCCGTACGGCGCGACGACGCCATCAACACGCCGATCTTCGCGAAGGCCGAACGGGCCACGTCGCCCACTTGCGACATGGCGCGCTTCATATAACGGAGATAGGCCCCGCCATGACGCGCTTCGTCACGGGAAATCGTCGTGTAGATGTGCTTGATCACCGGCTCGGTGTGCCAATCGGCGGCGCACCGGTACCAGTGATTCAGACGAATTTCACCGCAGAAGTGCAGCATCAGCGTTTCCAACGGCGGCGCCGGATCGAACGGGAAGCGCACAGCGTGCAATTCCTGTTCGGTCGGCACGAACTCCGGCTTGAAGCGACGCAGATACTCCATCAGCACCAGCGAATGCTTTTGCTCTTCGAAGAACCAGACGCTCATGAATGCGGAGAAATCGCTGTCGTGATGATTGTCACGCAGAAACATTTCCGTGGCCGGCAGCGCGGCCCATTCGGTGATCGCATTCATCTTCACCGTCATTGCCTGCTCATCGCTCAGCAAAGAGGCGTCGAACGTATCCCAGGGAATATCTTTCTCCATATCCCAACGAACCGATTCGAGCGACTTGTACAACTCAGGGTAAAGCATTCCGTTCATTTTCCTCTTACCTCTTCGGTATTGGCCGCAGCGCTGCTACAAACCAACAACAAGCAGAAGCCATGCCGACTGTAATAAGAATCAATCCTACAGGATGGATACGATTCAAATCATTTCATTTGGTTTCGAAAATCTTCAAAGAAGCCGATTTTGCGCCAGAATCATGGCATCCAGATGCCGGGGCGCATCATAACATGGCCGCTTTTGACCCAGATCAACCGCGCAGCGCCTTGATAGCGCTGCACATTGCATCCGCGCGGTCATCCTTCAGGTCATTTCAATGAAGTTCATGCCAACACTGAAAATTTCAAGCCTGGTCCGTCGCAAAAAAACCTCATCGGCCTTACTGCGGACCACCGCGCAGACCGCTATGGTGCGCATGATTTTGCCGCTTTGTCTATCGATGTCGCCACTGCTCTCGTTACCGGCGTCGCTTTTTTCATCACTGACGCCATCGCTGCTTCCAGCGTTGCTTCCATCACTGCTGCCGTCGGCCGCCGCGACAATGCTCTCGCTCGGGCTGTTCGTGGCAGCCGCGCCCGCGCACGCGTACGATCCGCTGGATTTCGTGCCGGAGCAAGTACCCGCGGCGCGATTGAGCGGCGGCGGCGAGCTGCGACACTATGGCAAACCGGTGTATGCGGCGAAACTATTCATCGACCCCGGTAGTTTCTCGCCCGAAGATGTAGGGCGGGAGTCGTTTGCACTGGATCTCGAGTACAAGCAGCCGTATGCTGGCGCGGAGATCGCCCGCGACCTGTCGTCGCAAATGAAGGACATGGGGAGCGCCCGATCGGCAAAGATCGACGACTGGCGCGCCCGACTGGGTCGTCTGCTGCCGAATGTGAAAGTCGGCGACCATTTAACCGCAGTGTTCTGGCCGGGACGTGGTACGGGTTTTTTCCGAAACGGCGAGCTGATGGGCGAAATCCACGGCAATGCGTTTGCACAGGCTTTTTTCGGCATCTGGCTCGGCGAGACGACCGCGATGCCGGGCCTGCGTGCGCAATTGCTGCGCGGATCGAACTGACGGTGACCGTGACCGCGCCGCCAGGTTAAGACTTGCGGCTGCCCGACGCACGCGGCTTGC
>CAWUJR010000559.1:0-2910 GCA_963922375.1 uncultured Robbsia sp. | reverse complement strand
ACTGCGCACGCGGCAAGCGGTACGCGGGTGCGCGTGTTCAACGTGCTGCAACGCGACCTCTCTGCTCCCCCCGTCAGGACGCGTGCGACCGCCGAGGTCACCTCGGCGATAAACGACCCGGTCCTACCGGGTCGTTTGCTTTCCGGCCTCCTCGTTTGCTCGTCGCGCATTCTCCGTGTCCCTCTTGCGTCCTATTGCAGCCCTGCCGCGTCTTGTCCTGCCGCGCGTTGCCGCGCCGTGTCGGTCGAGCCGGCGAACGCGCACCGCAGCCTACGATGTCACGGCAACGGGGTAGGAAAAATTCACCCGATCACAGGAAAACAGCAGGCGACGCGCGGATGGGATTAAAATACACGGTTAGCCTATCGGAACAACATCCTGAGTCATGCGACCGCGTACTGCAAAACGAATTCCCGCCGACGCTGAAAAGCTGGTCGGCCTCTCGCTGGCCCTGTTTGCGTCGGGCAGCCGGATCGAGGACCGCTTCTGGGAAAATCGTCTGGACGCCCTGCTCGCACGTCTGTTGCGCGGCGGCAATCAGGCGACCCTTGATGCGGCACTGGATCATCTGCAACAGCGCCACGCCGAAGCGTATGGCGCGCTGGCCGATCTCGCCGAGACGCAAAGCGAATCGCTGACCCTCGAACACGACGGGCAATTGTGGGACGTCGTGCTGGTGGCAGCACCCATCCTGGCATGGACACGCTTTCTGATCCCCTCCGGCCCGCTGAAGCGCGATGCCGCCGATGCGATCGGCAACCAGTTCCAGGCACATCTGGCGGCGGCCGGCACCCGCGTGACCGTGGTGCCCTACCTGTACAGTATCGATCAGTTGCCTCGCGCACACGCCGATGCTTTCCGTCTGACGCAGCAACTCGCGCAAGCGGCGTTGACGGGGAGCGCCCCGCGCCTTGCGCTGAACGATCTGCCGGAGAGTGCCCCGATTCTCGCCGATCCGCGTTTCTTGCTGGCCGCCATTGCCGCGCCGGCCGGCGCTGCGCTATTCCATTGGCAGGAAACCGACGACGATGCGCCGCGTGGGCAGCGTATCGAGCGTGCGACGTGTCTGGAACAGTGGCGTACGCAGGCTACGCCGACGTTGGCCCATGTCTTCGCCGGTTGCGAATTCGAGTGCTTGTTGCCGGACGCATACCATTCCGCATGCCGCGATGCCGACGAACGCATCCGCCCGCATACGATACGCACGGCGGTCCGTTATCTCGAGGACACCTTGCAGACTACCGCTGCCGAATTGCGCGCCGTCATTGGCGGTTTTGGCGATCAGCATGTGGACGAATACCGGATCGGCTTTACGCGTCGTGGCAGCAATGATGTGCTGTATGGGGTTGTCTGGCCGCTATATGGTCGTGAGAATGGCGATGCCGATGGCGATGCGGCGGAGCCGCTTGAAGGGGAGCAACGGCCTTCGGATCTGCCGCTCGAGGCGATTGTCGCGTTACTGCGCGAGAGCGGTGTAACCGACGTCCGCCGGCACGCCGACCGCTTCGATCCGGAATATTGCGAAGACTGTGGCGTTCCCCTGTATGCGGACCCGCTCGGAGAAGTCGTACACGCGGAGATGCCGGAAGACGCCGAATCGGGCCAGCAACACTTCCACTGAAAAAACAGCCCGTCGCGAAGGACGGGCTGTTTTTCATTCGATTACCATCCCGGCGGCGGGGGCGGCGGCGCGTAAGCCGGCGCGCAGGCATACGCCCGGCCGTACGGGTCATAGCAGTACCCCGGAGGCGCCGAGTACACAGGCTGCGCGTAAACCGGTTGCTGATAAACGACGGGAGCGCGGTAAGAGTTCGCCACTGCCGAGCCGACCAACAATCCCGCGATGCCGCCGACAATCGCCGCGCCGGCATAGCCGCCGCCACCGCCACCGCCGTAGTAACCATGGGCACTGGCCTGACCTGCGGCGGCGATGCCACCTACCAGTACCATTGCCATTGCGATCTTTCTCATTTCACCCTCCAACACTCAAGCACCCTGTGGTGCGTCTGAATTCATTGTGCGACACTTCGCCAACGAATTGTGTATCTGAACCATTACATCATTTTACGTGGGAAGGAGATGTATGTCCGGATGTATCCGCCACCTCACCGTCACGGCAGTCGCTGTTGCACTCGGACTCGGGGGAACGACCGCGACAGTATCGGCCGCCCCGGCGTCTTGCTGGGACAATGCGATGTCGCAGATGCAAATGAACATGTGTGCCGACGCCGACTTCCAGCGGGCAGATCAATCCCTCAATCAAGTATATCGCCAGATGCGCACGGTCGCGGGCAACGTCGGCGGTAATGCGGGAGGCCACACGGGAGAAGCAGGTGGCGCCAGCGCTACGACCCCGAATTATTTGCAAGACGCCCAACGGGCCTGGCTTTCGTACCGTGACAAAGAGTGCCTATCGCGCACGAATGGTGGGCCGCACGCGCCGGGGGCGGGCTCGATCGCCCCGATGGAATATGTGATGTGCCTCACGACTCTGACCAACGCACGCGTCGCCGATTTACAAAAACAACGCGCGTGCTCGCAGCCCGACACCCAATCGAAGAACGATCCCAGCGATGGCAGCACCGGCGCCGACTGTACGCACTGATCTCCCCGCGCGCGTTAGTCTCTGCTGACGCCGCCTTTGACGCAACGTTTGAAGTACTGCTCAACGCCCCACTTTATCCCGTCATCCGGCTCCGTCACACGCAGCCCGTTGCGCATCGCGGAGACAGATCCCGTTGCCTTTGTTACGTCCTGTAGCAACGCCGCCTCGCGCACGCTGTTATCTTGATGTCAAGGCAAACGCGACGGGATCGCTGTCAAGGCATCCCCCTGTCGCGCGCTGGCTGGAAACAGACATCAGGAGAGCAATATGCGTAAATTGATTACTTTGGTCGCGATCGCGGTGGC
>CAWUJR010000558.1:0-2910 GCA_963922375.1 uncultured Robbsia sp. | reverse complement strand
TTGGCAAAACCGAGAGAGACGGCATGCTCGTTGCGCAGCTCGACGAGCTCGATGCGACGGCGACCCGCGAATTTTTTGAGCAAAATTTTACCCCGTATCAATTGGCGAATCGCGACGGCAGCGTGACCGGTCTGGTGACCGGATACTACGAACCGCTGTTGCACGGTTCGATGGTCCGGCACGCGCCTTATCTCTATCCGCTCTATCGCTGGCCGGGAGGCTCACGCTATCAGGCATTGCCCAGTCGCGCCGAATTGGAGCGCTCGGGCGTATTGACGGGGGCCGAGCTGGTCTATGTCGACGACCCGATCGAGGCTTTTTTTCTTCAGGTGCAAGGCTCTGGCCGCATTCTGATGGACGATGGCAGCGTGATGCGCGTGGGATTCGGCGGCACCAACAACCAGCCCTATCGATCGATCGGCAAATGGTTGCTCGACAATCGCGAAATTACGCCGGCCCAGGCGACGATGCAGGGCATCAAAGCGTGGGCGCGTGCCAACCCGGATCGGGTGACGGCATTACTGGATACCAATCCGCGATTCGTGTTTTTCAAGGAAATGTCGCTGAACCGCGAAAGCGCTGGCGTCGACGGTCCGATTGGCGCATTGGGCGTGCCGCTGACTCCGGAGCGCTCGATCGCGGTCGATCCAAGCGCGATTCCGCTGGGCATGCCGGTGTTTTTATCGACGACCCGGCCGTTAAGCGGCACGCGACTTGATCGACTGGTGTTCGCGCAAGACACCGGATCTGCGATCAAAGGCGGCGTGCGCGCGGATTTCTTTTGGGGGCTCGGGGACAATGCTGGCGATCTGGCCGGCAAGATGAAGCAGGCGGGCCGCATGTGGCTCGTGTTGCCGCGGTCTTGATGGCCCGGTCTACCGCCGCGCGTCAATGTTGCCGGCGCTCCATGGCATGGCTGCCGAGGGTGGCGGGTGGGCAAAGGGCCGACGACGGTTTTCGCGGCGACCCCTCCTCGGCCAATATGAGCCAGTAATGATCCGCTGCCAGGGTCTTTTGAAGCCTCTCCAATTGCTTGGCCAGTAATCGATGTCGCCGCCCCCACACGCAAACGCGCATCTTGTCGATCAGCGTCCCCTCCGACAGTCGTCTCACATCGCCTAGCAGCGCGCCGATCGCCATGGCCTTTCGTTGCGCAATGTCGGCGACCACCTGTTCATGCGACGATTTTTCGCTCAGTTTTGCCAACGCGCGCTGCGCGGCTTTCGCATCGACGATCAATTGTGCATGGCCTGCCTGGACCCATTCGATGCGCGCACGCGCGCGTTTTCGCTGCCGCATCACCGCCGTGCCCGCCTGCGTCGGAGTGGAGGCGGGCGCGACGGTGGTGCGGCAGAGCAGGATCCGAAGTGGATGCCAACGCAAAGGAGGCAAGCGCATGGCACGTCCGTTACGAAACAGCGGTCATTGATTTCATGCTGCAGCTCTCATTGGATGGCCGTGGCGTCGTCACTCTTATCGTCAAGTGATGGCGTTCACGGCTTTGCAACAGGCGTTCGATCGTCGGTATGAGCGTCACTCTGCGAGTGTGTGCGTCATTACGCTTTCATAAAACGATCGGTTATTGGCGGCAACCCGGTTAATGGATGCGTTTCCCGTTCGAGGCGGCCGGCAATCCGCTCCCGGCAGCGCAGCAGCGCGCGGCCGTGCTTGATGTCATTCGGTGCGGGTGTCACTTTGCGTCGCGCCAAGAAAGGCGAGGACGAAATCAGCATTTGCTCGCGCAATTCTGTGGTTTTCGTTTGCGATTCGGCTGTTCGTGCTGGCCGCTTGGCCGACAAGTACACGTAGTGTTGCCACCTCGGCCTTTTCTCGGTGTAAAGCGGCCTCCTGTTCGTCTAACGTTTCCTTTTTCTGCTGTAGCGCTTCTTCTGCCCTCCGTACCGCTTCTTCTCGCTCGCTGACGTTTTTCTCGCGTTCAATGACATCTCGCTCTCGTCGGGCTAGCGCCGTCTCGGGTTCGAGTGGCAACGTTTGCTGGGTGCTCTCAGAGGGGGCCGTTTGCGCAGCGAGGCGTGGTGTCGATGACGCTCCGTCTGTTTCGGGGCGGCTAGCCTCGGATGAGGGCCCTTGGTGCGCGGCGGATGGCGGCGACTGCCGGGGGATAGGGGCAGGTGGCAACGGCTCCTCGAATTCGTTGCTTGCGCCCGGTTGCGCGATATCGGGTTCGGACGTGCGGCCTTCCTGCGGCGCAGGTGAGAGGCTCGGGCGGAAGCGTCGGACACGTCTCGTCGGTGCGAATGAAACGGATCTCTGCACGAACGGTGCTTCCTCGCTCGTCGTGGAGCGTGCAGTGGGTCCGTCCGTGGGCGCCGGTATGGCAAGCAAGCCGATGGGTTGTTCGCCGGACGGCGATGTCGCGGGGCTAGTCGTGCGAGAGGGGGAGGGGGTGGGGGCGTTCGACGCGTTCAACAACGTGGCCGCCAGGTGGGAGGCACCCGATGGTGAGTTGTCAGGGCTTGCGGGGACGGCGCTATCGGGGTTTTGTTCGGTCGCCCCTATATTGCGCGCGTGGTTACTGCCGCCTTGGTTGATCGGAAGCATGAGCGTTGTCTCCAATGACAGATAGAAGCGACACCTGCAGCGCCTTCCTAATAGCGGATTGTGGTTCCGCAGGTTGAAGCTCGTCTTCACGCGTGACGAGGATCTGGCGGCAATGCTGAAAGCAAACCTTTCGTTTTGCTTTCATATTTTGATGGGTAACTGTAGTTGACGGCTAGAAGGCGTCTTATAGGGGCTCTCCAAGTGCGTGTGCGGATAGGCAAGCCAGAGGTGGACATGGGGGCTGCTATGCAGCAATCCGTTTGAAGGGGCCCGGCCCTTTACGCCATTTCACCGATTTTCATCATTTCATCAAAAAGTGCTTGCAAGGATGTGGGATAGGACCTAATA
>CAWUJR010000557.1:0-2913 GCA_963922375.1 uncultured Robbsia sp. | reverse complement strand
GCCCGATGCGCGTCTGCGCAAAGGCACGCCGGCATTACGCGTAGAGGACGATGTTTTTACCAGCCATATCCATGCCGACGATCTGGCCGCCATTGCCGTTCGTGCCTGGCGCATAGGCCGGCCACAGCGGCTGTACCATGCCAGTGACGACAGCCGAATGAAGATGGGCGACTACTTCGAGCGGGTCGCCGATGCGTTAGGGCTGCCGTACCCGCGGCGCATATCGCGCGAGCAAGCAGAGCGCGAGCTTGAACCGGTGATGCTGTCGTTCATGCGAGAGTCGCGGCGTCTCGATAATGGACGTCTGGTGATCGAGCTGGGCTACCGGCTTCGCTACCCGAGCGTCGATGCCTTTCTGTCGGAATGGACGGGCCGATAGACGGCACGCTGCTGCCGGAGGACGTCGGCGGCGCGCCTAAGTTTCGCCGTGACCGCCGCTCAACCGTGCGATTGCAGCGTCATCGAGCCAGCACCATTGGCCGGGGGGAAGCGAAGCGGGCAATATCAGTGCGCCGACCGCATGGCGATGCAGCGATTCGACCCGATTGCCGGCGGCGGCGACCATGCGCTTGACCTGATGATACTTGCCTTCGGCAATGGTGAGTTCCAGCGTGTGCTCGTCTACTGCATCTGCTGCGATCGCGACGCTATCGGCGGTCTCGCCATGCAGTCGGACGCCTCCTCGCAGCGCGTCTAGCTGGCGTTGATCGAGCGCGTGTTTCACGCCTGCGCGATAGACTTTCGATACCTTTTTCTTCGGCGATGCGAGCGCATGGACAAAACGACCATCGTCCGAAAACAGCAGCAGTCCGGTGGTGTCCTGGTCCAACCGGCCGATGCATTGCACGCCGCGCTCGACCAACGGGCGCGGTAACAGCGAAAAGACGCTCGCGTGATGTTGTGGATCCCGCGAGCACTCGTAGGCCCCGGGTTTGTGCATCATCAAATACACATTTTTTCGATATTCCCAGTGCTCGCCAGCAACCGTGAAGGTCAATCCGTCCGGCACGACATCGCGCGACGGATCGTCCTGGACCGCCTCCGCCACGCAGACTTCACCCGCGACGATCAACGCACGGCACTGACGGCGCGTACCGAAGCCCTGCGAAAAGAGGAGCGTTTCCAGATTCATTCGATCAGCTATTGTTGCTTCCCTGGCTGCGGTCCTGGACGATCACCCAGGGCGACACCACCACGGCCCATAGCTCGGCGTCGCGCGCTTCGTACTCGCTAGCAAGCGATGGCGGCATCTTTTCGAGCCATCCCGCCGCCGCCCAGGCGCTGACCTGCGCGGCATCGTCGTTCGCAATGGCCTCGGCGACGCTGACCAAATCCAGCTCGGCGGCAATGCGGATCAACGCCCCGCCGTTGAACAGGACGGTCAGTTCCGACCACCGCACTTTCGCGGTTTCGGTCAATAATTTCAAATAAAGTTCGCTGGGTTCCAAAGGGGCGTCCGTGGCGGGGTCAGGCATTCATCGATCGGTTTTCAGCGCGCATTTTACCGGATCGCTTACTCGGGATCCAACGTTGCGAACTCGCTGACCAGCAGCAGCACCGCACCGCTTAGGATGATCTCGCACCAGGTGCCGATCACCAATGCGCGTATCGCCGCTTGCGGCGCGGTGTGCATCGACGGCACCAATCGATAGCGATTGAACAATGCGATGCCCACCATGACCGCCACCAGCAGAATTTTTATATCGAGTAGCGCCTGGTACGGCGAGGCCAGGTGAATCGGCCAGGTTTTCAGCACCCATGCGGTGTTCGCCACGCCGGTTGCGATGACAAGTGCCACGGCCACGTGCCCCGCCTGCGAGAAACGTCGCAGCGCACGCATCGCGTCGGAGCGGAGGGTGCCGTCCTGCAGCAAACGCAGGCAAATCAGCAGCGGTGGGAGCGACCCCACCCACGCCCCGCCGGAAAGCAGGTGAAGGGCGTGATTGGCACGTTGTGCGATGCCTTCAAGGCCTTCTCGCTCGGCGGCGTGCCCGAGCATGCCAAGGCTGAGCAACAGCATTGCCGATACGCACATGACCGCGAACGATCGCCATCGGCGCGGCGCGAAGACCAGCAGTACGACATCGGCGACGGCCAAGAGCAAATGCCACTGCCAGACCTGCCCGAAAGCGGTCTGCAACACGTCGAACCAGTCGTCCGGTACGTACGCTGTGCGCCAGCCGTCTCCCATATGCGCTGCCTCAATCGGCACGATCGCCATCGCGCTGAGCAGCATGATCCCGGCACAGATAGAGGTGGGGGTTTTCCCCGCATCCGCCAGGCGCTCGCCGAGTCCCGATCGTGCGCCGGACGGCGTCAGAACGGCGATGAACGCCGCCTGCCCAAACAACAGCATCAGCGACAAGAAATGGACGAATCGGCAGGCGACGAAGACAGCTTCGGGCGACATCGAGTCAACATGGCAGCGGTGAAATCATCAGCCTATTTAGCATGAATCTCGAGATGCCGGACGGTTTTCGGCATCCGGCATGCGTTTAATATCGATCGCGTGGTGGGCCCCGCGCGCCGACGGGCTATTGGAGATTACCCCAGCGCTCGACAGCAGGCTCGGCGGCCGCCCATTTCCAATGGCCGTCCGGTTGCTGGCAAGTCTGCGTGGTGAACCAGTCCTCGGTTGGCGCTTTCTTCTTGCCGCCGATGACCGAGAACATCACCGTACGGCACGGTGCCAACGCATTGTCGAGGTCGGCGACCACTTCGAGCTCGCCATGCTCGTCGTTGAACGGAATCCAGTGATGCACATTCCACGGCTGCCGTTGCCCGATCGGTGCGGTTCCGGCAAGCGCTGCGATCCGGTCCTGCTCGGAGCGTTGCATGTTGCGCATCACGGTGGCCACCGCCGTATCGGTCGCCGCCTTCACCGCGATGCCGACGCCCACCCCAACGGCCGGA
>CAWUJR010000556.1:0-2921 GCA_963922375.1 uncultured Robbsia sp. | reverse complement strand
GGCACCGATTGCACGCTCGTTGGCGTGGACACCTTCAACAGCATCCTGTTCGGGCAACCGGATGGCCCCCGCAAGTTACGCGGTCTGGGTAATACAGTGATGCCGAAGAATTTGCGACATGAATTGTTCGACGAAGTGCATTGGGTCAGCGCCGCGCTGGCCGATCACTTCACGCGCAAGCTCTATCGCACCACCGGACACTTCCGCGGGGCCACCACCGGCGCCGCATGGGCTGTCGCACGCGATCTGCAGCAACGCTATCCAGACGCGCCCGTCATTTTCCTGAGCCCGGACGACGGGTCGCGTTATCTGGACAGCACCTATATCGAACCCGATGCAGCCACGCATCGCGGGCAAAAAGACCCCGCGCCGCGAGCAGATGCCCTTTACGACGCATTGATTCCCGAGCTGATCGATCTGCCAGACGCATATAGCGCTGGAAGCGAATGGGCGCGTATGGTATGGAATCGCATGAACATCCACCAAGTGCGGTAATCCATGGCGATCGTCTACATTGAATCGAATACGACCGGATTCGGTCAGAAGCTGCTCGCGGCGTCGTGCCGTTATGACGACGTGTTTTTTCTTACGCGCGATCCGGGTCGTTATGCATTTCTGGATACGCTGCCGGAAATCGAAGTCATTCGTTGCGACACCAGCGCGCTGGAGACACTCAGCGCGATCGCGCGCAGCATCGGTAATGTGCGCTTCGTGGCATCGACCAGCGATGCTTACATTGAGATAGCGTCCCGTCTCAGCGAACGGCTCGAAACGCCAGGCAACAGCGCGGCGGCCGTCGCCCGATGCCGCGACAAGCTGCAACTCCAAGACGTCTTCTGGATGGGCGAGATCCCCTATCCGCGGACCGTGCATGTGCGAGCGTCGGACGACTACCCGGCGGCGGTCGATCCAACCCCAGAAGATGGACCCCGTGCATTACGCGATGAACTGGCGGAGTTGCGCTATCCGTTGATCGTCAAACCGCGCCAAGGTACCGGGAGCATCGGCGTACGACAGGTCGCCTCGTTCGACGATATGCCGGACGGCAGCGCCGGCGACTTACTCTGCCAGGAGTTCATCGGCGGTCGGGAATTCTCGGTGGAGTCGTTCAGCGATGCAAACGGCCATCAGGTGCTGGGCATCACGCGCAAGTTCGTCAGCAAACCGCCTTACTTCCTTGAACTCGGTCACGTGTTTCCCGCGCAGTTGGACGCTGATCTGAACGAGCGCATGACTCGCCTCGTCTGCCGCGCACTGGATGCGGTCGGTTACACGTTCGGGCCAGCGCATACGGAAATCAAAGTTAGCGACGATGCGATCTATGTCATCGAAATCAACGCGCGCCTTGCCGGCGGCATGATTCCCCGGCTGATGGAACTGTCGTATGCGTGGTCGATGCCGGATCTCTATATCCAAAGCTATCTGAGCGGTCAAAGTCAGTTCCCGTCGCCGGTCGTGCCACGTTCGAGTGCGGTGATGTTCGTCGTGCCGGAGAAAGACCGCCATTACATCGGCATCGATTTCCCCGAGGAGGCGGACGACGCAGGCTACTTCCGCGAGTGCGGCGTGAATGCCGGGAAATTCGATTTCTCCGATCGGGCCGGCTATGTGATCGCGGTCGGTCGCGACGAATCCGCGGCACTCAGAAAGAGCCTTGCTTGCCGGCGCGATGCTGCCGTGCTGTATGCCGCGCAGACGGCACCGGTCATTGTAGACGCGACGTTGTCCGAGATCGTTTATCGCGGGTCTCGCCGCGCCGCACCGACGCCGCTCGGACTGCATACCCTGAAGGACAACCTGTTTCCGATCGAAAAAGCGCATCTGATGATGCTGCGCCAACAACGAATCATCGACACCGCGCAGTTTTGCGCCCTCCGCGACGCGCTGCTCGCGTTGGAAGCGGACCCGTCGTTGCTCGACGCGCACCATTCGGGCCGGGGCGATTACTTCGACTACGAGCATTACATGATCGCGCGGTGTGGGCGCGACATGGGCGGTATGGTGCAGACCGCGCGCTCGCGCAATGACATCAACAGCACGCATCTGGCGATGGTGACCCGCCAGGTGATCCAGAAGATCGGTAGCGACACGAGCGACCTGATTCTGACGCTCCTTCAAAAGGCAGCGCAAACCGAGCGGCTCCTGTTGCCGATCTATAGCCAGTTCCAGACCGCGATGCCCGGCTCAGTGGGTCACTATCTCACCGCGCAAGCACAGTCAATGATCGGCACATTGCGCGCGCTCGCGGATGCGGCCGGTCGTTTGACCCGCTCACCGCTGGGCGCGTGCGCAGGCGCGGGAACCAGCTTTCGCACCGACACGACGCTCACCGCGCAATGGCTGGGATTTATCGACGGGCCGCTGAATTCCTTGAGTGCCATCACCGATAAAAACGACGCGCTGCGGTGTCTGTATCTGCTGTGTGAACTGAGCGGGAACGTCAATCGCAGCGCGTGCGATTTGCAAATCATGTCGATGCGCGAACTCGACATTGTCACCTTCGATGACGCGATGTACGGCGGCTCGTCGAACATGCCGCAAAAGCGCAACCCCTATCTGCTCGAGTGGCTGCGCGGCGCGCATGAAAGCAATGTCGCGCGGCTACTCAGCGCGGTGTCGTCGATTAGCCATCTACCGTCGGGCAATTCGTATCAGGCGAGCCGCTCCGCGCTGGAAGCGTTGAGCGAGACGGCGCAGCAAGTGTCGGACATGCTGACCGTACTTACCTATGCGTTTGCAGGCGCGCGCTTCTCCGAACCGGCCAGTCACGACGCGATCGCGAACGGCAATGCGTGTGCGACGCTGGCGGCCGAGCAGATGGTACGGGAAGGATTGGCATCGTTTCGCGACGCACACACCAGCATCGGGCAGGCGATGGCGGCGCACGACCCCACGCCCGCGTTAGATCCGACGCACCCGAC
>CAWUJR010000555.1:0-2922 GCA_963922375.1 uncultured Robbsia sp. | reverse complement strand
CCCCCGTCTGCGCGAAACGCCGACGAAGCGCGTCGGCCGTCAATCGTGCGCGCGGCACCGGCGGCAACGCGCTCAGAGACGCTTCGACAGGCAAGGTTTCGGGATCGAACAGCGGACGACGAGGCATGGCAAATCCAACGTTTCCAAAACAAACAAGGCACCCGAAGGTGCCTTGTCGTTACTGCATTTACGCTTGAGCAGCCGGCTGCTCTTTGCGTACCAGCTTTTCCTTGATGCGAGCCTTCTTGCCCGACAAGTTGCGCAGGTAATACAGCTTCGCGCGACGGACGTCACCGCGACGCTTCACGACGATGCTCGCCAATTGCGGCGAGTACGTCTGGAACGTACGCTCAACGCCTTCGCCCGACGAAATCTTGCGGACGATGAACGACGAGTTCAGGCCGCGGTTACGCTTGGCGATAACTACGCCTTCGTATGCCTGGACCCGTTTACGCGTGCCTTCGACCACGTTGACGCTCACCACCACGGTGTCGCCAGGAGCGAATGCCGGAATGGTCTTGTCACCGAGTGAACGGGCGATTTCTTCTTGTTCGAGCTGATCGATCAGATTCATTTAACACTCCAAATACCATCGTGTCGGCGTTGCATACCTCGCTTGACGCGGGGCCCCGACAGAGGATGGGAAATAACCGACGTTGGCCGAAACCCACGTCGCCTTGTGTCCGACTCGCCCTATTCGGCCGAGTCCGGACTGGCGAGCCAAGCCTCATCGGCTCGGCTCAACAACCCTTTACGTCGCGCCGCCTCGATCAACTCCGGGCGTCTGGCCCGTGTTTTCGACAGCGACTGCCGGCGCCGCCACGCAACGATCTGCGCATGATGACCACCGAGTAAAACCTCCGGCACCCGCGCGCCCTCGTACTCCTCGGGTCGCGTGTAGTGCGGGCAATCCAGCAATCCATCGACGAAACTGTCCTGCTCGGCCGACTGCGCATCGCCCAGCACGCCGGGCAATTGGCGAATCACCGCATCCATCAGCGCCATCGCCGGCAGCTCGCCACCGGACAACACGAAATCGCCAACGCTGATCTCTTCATCCACGCAACGATCGAGCAAGCGCTGATCCACCGCCTCGTAACGGCCACACAGCAGCACCAGACCCGGCTCCTGGGCCAACTCCATCACCCGCGTATGGTCAAGCGTGGCACCTTGCGGCGACATCATGATCACTCGGGGTGACGGCAAGCCCGCGTGTTGCTGGGCGTCTTTTGCCGCCGCGATCGTCGCTTCGAGCGGCCGCGCAAGCATCACCATGCCTGGGCCGCCACCGTATGGCCGGTCGTCAACGGTACGATGCGAATCCAGCGTAAAATCGCGCGGATTCCAGGTCGTCAACGAATAGCGTTCCTGCTTGGCCGCACGCGAGGTAATCCCCCAATCGGTCAGAGCCCGGAACATCTCCGGGAAAAGGGTCAGCACATCGAAACGCATCGTCAGTCCGAACGGTCGAGCGGACAAGATGCCCGCTTCGCTGCTAGTAATCCACGTCCCAGTCGACCACGATACGCTTGCCGGCCAGATCGACCTCATGCAAATACGCATCGACGAAGGGAATCAGTCGCTCGGCCGCCACCGGCTTGCCCGCCGCATCCGCCTCGGTGTAAGCCACCCGCAATACGGCGTGCGCACCGTTATCGATCAGATCGCTGACACGCCCCAATGCAGTGCCGGCCGGATTGACGACATCGAGACCGATCAAATCGACCCAATAATATTCACCGGCATCGAGCTTCGGAAAATCCGCCCGTCGCACGGAAACGGTCGAGCCGCGCAGCGCCTCGGCGGAACTCCGATCGTCGCTGCCCGCCAATGCGGCCGTGACGGCGCCGCTATGCGGCTTCGAACTCAATACCTTCACGCGACGCAAGGTACGCGGACGGCCGCCGGTGATCCACCAATATTTGGCAGCCAGCAGTGCGTCCCCGCCATCGCCTACCGTCGCGTGTGGAAAAATTTTAACCTGTCCACGCACGCCGTAAGCCTGCGCGATATAGCCGACTTCGATCAGATCATCGGGAACAGCGTCCCCTCGATCCGACTCCGTCTTTTGCGCTATCGCAGTGGACACGGCCTGTGCTGCTGTCGGTGCCGAACGAGATGCCTCCGTCGCGTCGGTAACGCCGGTCGCGTCGGCCGCACGCGCCTCGCGCTTCATCACCGGACGGCGTGTGAACGCGCCGAAAGGCGAGGCGTCGCGATCGTTTTCTGCACTCATCGCATCGGAAGCCGATGTATTACTCAAGTGTGTACTTAAGCTGCTGCGGGTGCTGCAACGGCTGCCTTAGCGGCTTCCTTCGCCAGACGCGCGACGGCCGGCGACAATTGCGCGCCGGTGCCGGTCCAGTACGACAGACGGTCTTGCGCAATGCGCAGCGTCTCGCCCTTTTGGGCAACCGGGTTATAGAAACCGATGCGCTCGATGAAGCGGCCGTCACGACGGTTACGCGAGTCGGTAGCAACGATGTTGTAGAACGGGCGCTTCTTTGCGCCGCCGCGGGAAAGGCGGATGATGACCATGCTGGATTCCTAGAAAGCGTGTGTGCAGCGTAAAACACGCGATTATAGCCTGAAAAGTCCATTCCACCAAACACTTGCGTGCATTGCGTCGACCTTTTGCTGCATTTACCCAAGCCAGGGCCGCATTCTACGCCTGTCTGACGCCCATTTCGCACACAGGGCCAAGCAAATTTTTGGGTCGCCGACACCATTGCGGGAGCAGTCGGACCCGCGTTTGCTGGCTTGGATCAGCGTCGACGCGCGCGCTGCGCGTCACGCCCGAACCGTATGTCGCTGGAATGCAACACAGCGCGCGGCGTGGAAGCGGTTAAAACAAGTCGAGCTGCGGGCTCAGTCCGGTCGCGCGATGAAAGGTCGTGGCGCGTGGTGACGGTGACGCGGCGC
>CAWUJR010000554.1:0-2923 GCA_963922375.1 uncultured Robbsia sp. | reverse complement strand
CAGAATGCCGAAACCCGGAGAGATGCCGCCGATGGCTAGCCAGACGCCCACAATGTCGCCTGGAATGACCCCGGACATGCTGAGCCACCTCCAGGCCTCCAGCACCATGCAGGCCCAACAGCTCGAACTGATGCAGGCAGCCGCGCGGCAAAACGCCGAATGGCAAATGGCGGCCGGTGAGAGCCATCGGAGCGAGATGTGGACCAGTACGTTGACCAGCATCATGAACAAGGGCGCCGATAACATCGCCAAGGCCGCCAGGGGAGAATAGGCTGACCCCTTCGCGCCAACCACCCGAGCGGCGCACAGCTTTAAGAACATTCTTGGTTCTTTGCGACCCCGATGCGGGTATTGTCGAAGCCAGCTCAATCCGAGCGCATAGGTATCGGCCAGCGTGTCACGCCAGCGCATCATTGCAAAGAGAAACAGGCGGAAAAACGGTGGGCGATGCTTACCGCGACCGATCCTCACCATGATACCGATTGTTAGGTGATCGTCTTCCACCGCCTGTTATCAACCAACAACATGAACCATTGGGTACTTTTAGGGCTCGCGGTCCTCGCTGAAGTCGGCGGGAGCGCCAGCATGCGGTTGTCGGAAGGTTTCACGCGCTGGATGCCTGTTTTGGGCGTTTGCGTTTTATACCTGATCGCCTTTTGGCTGGAGGCAATCGTCATGCGAACGCTCGGCATGGGCGTCACCTATTCGGTCTGGGCTGGCGCGGGCATGGCCTTGTCCACACTCGTCGGCATCGCCTATTTTGCCGAATCGGCCCATCCGCTTAAATTATGCGGCATCCTAGTGATTACTGCGGGTGTGGTGATCATCGCTTCGGCTCCGGAGTAAGATGGATTCCCCGGTCCTGGATCGCTTGTCTGGAGACGCCCTTTGAGACGATGTCGATGGATAACGCTTACCACGGTACGGGGAACCGCAAGCGTCGCAGTCATCGTAGCGACGTTCTCGACCACAGCCGCCGCGGCACGCGCCCCCGCCAGCCTGCAGGACTACATGTCGCAGAATGGACCAGCAGCCACTGCCGTGTTTCGATATGGCCCGGCGCCGTCGCAACGTGTCGAGCTTGTTATGCCGCAGGACGCCGGCGACGGCCCGTTTCCAGTCGCCATCCTAATTCATGGCGGCTGCTGGAACAGTCGATTCGAAGGCTTACCGCAGTTTCGCGCGATTGCCGCCGGTTTCGCCGCACATGGCATTGCGGTGTGGAACGTCGAGTATCGACGGGTGGATGAAACTGGTGGCGGCTTTCCGGGTACGTATCTCGACATTGCATCGGCCCTCGACATGCTGGTCGACACCGCCGCCGATCGTCACCTCGATCTAAGTCGCCTGGTGGCAGTCGGACATTCAGCAGGCGCCCAACTCGCGTTGTGGGCAGCGGCCCGTGCACGTATTCCGGCCAGCAGTCCATTGCATGCCATAGACACGCCCGCAGCGCCTGGGAAGCAAAGGGAACCCGGCGTGTTGGCTATTCCTACCGTTGTGAGTCTTGGCGGCCTGCCGGATCTGCGCGACGACGCGGATGCCATCGAGAACGCCTGCGGCGTCGATCCGGTTGCCCTCACCGGTACGCCGTCTGCGGGCCGCCCCGATGTGCTCGCGGACACGTCTCCTGCGGCCATGTTGCCGATAGGGACGAACACGGTGGAAATCAACGGTGAACACGATGCGGTGGCGCCGCCGGCGCTTGCCCGTCGGTATGCGTATTTGGCACAGCAAGCCGGCGACCGGGTGCGCTCCATCGTGATTCCCGATGCCGGGCACTTCGATGAAGCCATGACCTCATCGCCGGTCTGGCCGACACTGCTCGCGACGGTGCTGGACGCGCTCGGCCTTCCGCGGCGTTAGCCGGAAGGATTGAGACCTGGTGTGCACCAACGACTATGGTCAAAGACAAAATCAACTGTCGGCAAGCCGCCAAGAAATAGCGTGCGGGTCCAGCAAACGCGGATATCGGTCCCGAAATCGGATCGAAGGCTATTCGAGCTATGGTCGAATATCACCTGGTAGACGACAGGAAACGTCTCATTAGATCAATACCCGGTCAGTCCACAAAATGGGGTGGCTTGCGATTTGCCATCCGCATGCCTCCGCCACCGTCCTCGATCCAATTGACTGCCTTACTTGCGTTCAGGATCATGGGTTCGCACGTGATATCCGAGTCCGAATCGGAATCCGCGTCCGAGTCCGATGCAGAGACCTTGCTCATGAGAAACCCCATTTTTTTGTAGGCTGCGGCGGCCGCATCGTCCATCACCTCCAGATGGAGCTTTGCTTTGCCCGTATGATCTTTTGCCAGGTTCACCGCTTGTTCCATCAACGCCGATCCAACCCCCTTCGAATCGGGGTGCGTCGCCATTACCAATACCTTGGCGGGGTCGGATTTCTCGAGAACGAGCGCCCCCGACGCTCGTCCATCCACGCGGTGGATAATCACGTCGTATTTTTCCTTGGGAAAATCCATGTCTAGCGCATCTAACATCGTCATGGTGCTGGCGATGCGGTCAGGATCAATGGACTTACAGTTCGCGACGCCATTCCTCAGTTCACTGACAAACGCTTGAAGCCCGTGCTCTGTCCCGAGAACAACTTGATTCCGACGCAGGTCTGCGCCGTTCGTTCGTGCCAACATCGACATGCGAAGTGTCGGTGAACTGGACAGACCAGGACTAACCGTTCTAGCACGCTTTGCCAACCGATCATCCACGCTCGGTAATGAATCGCTGTGCGGGCGGGGTCGACGCGAAAGTCCAGAAAACTGTTCGGTAGCGGTAGTCGGGGAGGCAGCCGCTACAGCACTGCGTGCCGCTGGACTGTCATCGGCATTGGTCTCTCCGGATTTGAGTAGAGTTGCACTGGGTAGGTTTGAGTTGATGTTCATCGCATTAAAGTAACCGCTTTATGC
>CAWUJR010000553.1:0-2929 GCA_963922375.1 uncultured Robbsia sp. | reverse complement strand
TTCGTGGGCGCGGTTGTGGATTGGTACGACTTCCTGCTCTATGGGATTGTTGCCGCATTGGTCTTTCAATCGCAATTCTTCCCCAAAGTCAGCCCGGCGATGGGCACGCTGGCGGCATTTGCGACGTTTGGTGTCGGCTTTCTGTTCCGGCCGTTGGGCGGTGTGGTGTTCGGTCACTTCGGCGATCGCCTAGGCCGCAAGCGCATGCTGCTGCTGACGGTTGGCATGATGGGACTTTCGACGGCGATGATCGGCCTGTTACCGGCGTTCGATCGCATCGGCTGGTGGGCGCCGACGTTGCTCGTGACGCTCCGGGCGATCCAAGGTTTTGCCGTCGGCGGCGAGTGGGGTGGGGCGACGTTGATGGCGGTCGAAAGTGCGCCGGCTAAACATAAGGCGTTCTACAGCAGCGGCGTGCAGGTCGGCTATGGTGTCGGGCTGATCCTGTCAACAGGACTGGTTTCGCTGCTCAGCCAAACGATGAGTAACGATGCGTTCCATGCGTGGGGCTGGCGTCTGCCGTTCCTCTTCAGCATCGTGCTGGTATTGCTGGGCTTATGGATCCGCTCGAGCATGGAGGAGTCGCAGGAGTTCCTGGAGGCGATGGCGGCAAAGCGGCTCGCAGGCGTACCGCAACAGAAAATCGGTCTGCAGGCGACCACACGCCGGCCGCGCTTACCGGTCATTGAGGCGCTCATCCGGCATCCACGCGGCTTCTTGCTGATAATTGGACTGCGGTTGGCGGAATTGTTCACGATGTATATCGTGACTGCCTTTGCGTTGAGCTATTCGACCAGCCGGCTGGGTATGTCGCGATCGCTCTTTTTGAATATCGGTTTGCTGGTGGGCGCAATCAGTTGCCTGACCATCCCTTGCTTCGCCTGGCTTGCCGACCGGTATGGACAGCGACGAATTTATATAGGCGGTGCGCTGGTGGGTGCGATCAGCGCAGTGCCGTTCTTCATGGCCATGGAAGCGCGGTCGGTCGTCTGGATCGTGGTCTTCGCGGTGTTGCTCGCGAATATCGCGCACGACATGGTGGTGAGCGTGCAGCAGCCAATGTTTACCGCTTTTTTTGGGACGGAATATCGGTACAGCGGTGCGGGTGTCGGATACCAGGTGGCCAGCGTCGTGGGCGGCGGATTTACGCCGTTCATCGCGTCGGGGCTGGTAGACCTGAGTGATGGGTCCTGGCACCCCGTCGCCGCATATCTGTCCCTGGGATGTCTGCTATCGGTCGCCGCAGCAGCCTGCATGCGCGGGCGGCAAACCGGAAGGTCCTGAACGTCGAACGTAAATCACTGCAGCGGTGCGGGCGGATCGGCCTGCGCGGTCGGGATGGAGCCCGGCCGTTCGCTCAGCCAGTTCCATCAGTCGACTTGTGCACGATCATACTGTGCGCGCCACCCGCTTACGCGGTCTGCTCACCGGATCGTTTGGGTCGTCCGGCTATGAGCGCACGCGCGGGGCGTCAACGCAATTAGCCAGGCATGCGGCTGCGGATCGCTTCTTCGGCTTCCGGGGTCCAGCGACCGGTCGACAACATCACGCGCAGTTCCGAATGAGCAGTGTAAGACTGCCAGATTTCACGCAGAACTCGACGAAAGGCTCCTTCGCCCGGCCGTGCGGACGAAGCGACGTTCTTGGCAAAAGAGGATGCGTGCGGGGTGCTCATGATATTTGTCCTGGCCACGGGCTGCTTTCAGTCCGCTGACGGCCTCAGTTAACGTTAGCGACGTTGAAAGCGAAAGTGCCAACAACGTTCGGTGTCTAAGTGTTAACCCTATTATAGGACAAACAATCGAAGAGGCAAGGGTTAACCCCTAACGGTCTGCGAGATGGTCCAAACCGTTGCCAAAAAGCCCCGCCTGGTAATCACGGATCGCCTGATGGATCTCTTCGCGGGTATTCATCACGAACGGACCATGCGACACGACCGGTTCCCCGATCGGGTCGGCGAGTCCGAACAGGACGCGGCTGTTCGACGTCGCATGCACAGACACCGTGTCGCCATCGCTGCCTAACCGGGCCAGATGAAAGCCCTTCACCTCCGCGTCTGCACCTGCACCGATCTGCACCGCACCGTCGATCAGATAAAAGAATACGTTTTTTGACGCGGGTGCGGGAATGTCGAGTTGTGCCCCGGCCGTCAACGTCAATACCATCATGTCGACGCCCGTCAAGGACGTGATCGGGCCTCTCTGCCCTTGCCATTCGCCTGAAACCAATGCAATGCTGGCTTTCCCGTCGGCGGCCGCAATCGCTGGAATGGCGTCGCGCTGCAAGCCGACGTACTGCGGTTTGGTCATTTTGAGCCGACCGGGCAAGTTCACCCACAACTGCAGGATCTCTAACGGCCCCCCGGTACGCTTGAATGCCTCGGGCGAAATTTCGGCATGAACCAGTCCGCTGCCGGCGGTCATCCATTGCACGCCGCCGGCATGGATCACGCTCTCATGCCCACCGGTATCCAGATGCGACAGGTCCCCTTCCAAAATGAAGGTCACCGTCTCAAAGCCGCGATGCGGATGCGGGCCGAACGGCAGGCCGCGATTGTTCGGCGCGTACTGTTGCGGGCCATGATGATTCAGAAACAAAAAGGGGTCGACCTGGTCGATGCCGGGACCCGGAACGGGGCGCCGGGTGACGAGGTCGCCAATGTCGTCGCGATGGGCGGGATAGGTCGCGAGTAGCGTTCTAGAGGTCATCGAGGGCAACATAAATGAAAAGCGCGCGGAATGACGCAACGGCTTCATGCCGCGGCGTTACGCGCCGGCGCGCATTGGAAAGAGGAAATAAAGAAAACGTCGCACCTGCCGGTGACGCAGGCAGCGTGCGCTTTCCGCAGTCTAGCAGGGCGCGACGGTTTATCGCGCGCCAGCCGGCGTGGCGGCGTCGTGCTTCGGCGTTTCGGGAGCCTGCGACCGAC
>CAWUJR010000552.1:0-2929 GCA_963922375.1 uncultured Robbsia sp. | reverse complement strand
CCGACGCGGACGAGGGGTGATGCGTTTGGCTGTTAGCCGGGTTGTTGCAGTCAGGACGTCGTCCGGCGCGCGCTTTTCGGTCGAAATGCGTCGACCACGGCGGTGACCGTCTCGATGTAGGGACCGCCGATCAAATCGATGCAGTACGGAATGGCTGCAAAGATTCCCGGCACGGTCACGCGGCCGATCCCTTCCTCGCCTTCCTTTGCTTTCTCGCGGACGCCTTCGAGCGTTTCCTTGATCGATTTCGGCTGTCCGGGCAGATTGACGATCAGCGCCGCGTGGTCCGGCACTTCGCGGATCACTGCCACTTGCCGCGATAAAATCGCGGTGGGGACAAAGTTCAAACTGATCTGGCGCATCTGCTCGCCGAACCCGGGCATTTCCTTCGTGGCAACGGCCAGTGTCGCTTCCGGCGTGACATCGCGTCGGGACGGCCCGGTGCCGCCGGTGGTCAGCACCAGATCGCAGCCGGCCTGATCGACCAATTCGATCAAGGTCGCCGAAATCGTGGCGGCATCGTCGGGAATCAGCCGCGTTTCGACGCGCCACGGCGTACTCAGCGCTTCGCCAAGCCAGGTTTCCAGTGCTGGGATGCCCGCATCCTGATAGACGCCGGTACTGGCGCGGTCACTGATCGAGACCAGACCGACGATCAGCTCGTCCGGATGGCGCCGCGATCGCGGCGCGCGAGAAGCCTGCAGGTCGGTCGCCGGCGAGTCGGGCGCGGGTTTAATCGTCGTGGTGGCCATCGTTGTCGTCCCAGTCGTCGCCTTCGTCGCCATCGTGTTCCGTTTCGTCGCCCGCGCCTTCGCTCGTCGCGGAGGACAGGGCCGGCGAAATCGCGGTCTTCACCCATTGGAAAAGCTCGCGATAGTAGCGTGGCGAGTTTTTCTTCTCGGCTTCGCGACGGGCATTACGGATCAGCGTTCGGCCGGCCTGCACGTCGACGCCCGGGTAACGGGCGAGGAAATCGGTCAGCGCGTCGTCCGATGCGATCAACTGGTCACGCCAGCGTTCGATCGCATGCAGTTTGACCGTCTCCGCGCGACTCAGGCCGCGGATGATGTCGAGCGTTTTGCGCAGTGCATCCACTTCCTCTTCGGTCAGCCGTCGCATCACCTTCCCGACGAACTGCATCTGGCGGCGGCGACCCTCGTGGTTGGTGATCCGGCGTACATCGGTCAGTGCATCGAATAGCGGTTCCGGCAGCGGGAGCTTGCGGAACGCTTCTTTCGGTAGTTCGGCCAATTCCTTGCCCAGCACCTGCAGCGCGAGCATGTCGCGCTTGAGCTGGGATTTGCTCGGGCGGTCGTAAAGCGGCTCGTCCTGAACGTCGGCCTCAACGGGCGCAGCGGTGCCGGCCCGGTCTAAATGTCTTTTTCGCGTCATCCGCGAATTGTACAGACCCGGCGCGGGGCTGGGGATCCCCCCGCCATCAACGGCATGTTTTTCCGTTCGCTGTCTGTGTGCAGCAGACTACAACTGTTGTTATGATCGAGCGCATCGCATGTCGTCCAGGAGAACCGAATTCCCATGCCCGCTCATTCGCGTCTGTTTCCCCATACGCAGGACCAGCTCAAAGACATTGCGAGCGATATTCTGAAATACGCGCGCGAACTTGGCGCGACCGATGCGGCGACCGAGATTTCCGAGGGGGACGGTCTGTCTGTCAGCGTGCGCCGTGACGAAGTTGAGACGATCGAGCACAATCGCGACAAATCGGTCGGCGTGACGGTGTTCATCGGCAATAAACGCGGGAACGCCAGCACGTCGGATTTTTCGACCAAGGCGATCCGCGATACGGTAGCAGCTGCGCACAACATCGCGCGCTTTACCGCCGAAGACGATTGCGCCGGCCTCGCCGAGGCGGAGTTGCTCGAACGCAACCCGCCCGACCTCGACCTCTTTCATCCGTGGGATCTGAGCGCCGATGTGGCGGTTGAACTCGCGCGCCGCGCCGAACGCGCTGCCTTCGAAACCGATCCGCATATCGAGAATTCCGATGGCGCGAGTGTATCTGCGCAGCACTCGCAGTTCATGCTGGCGACCAGCCGGGGATTCCTCGGCGGCTATCCGGTGTCGCGGCACTACATCTCGTGCTCGGCGATCGCCGGATTCAAAGGGCAAATGCAGCGCGACGACTGGCATACATCGAAGCGCGATGCGACCGAGCTGCTCGCACCTGAAAAGATCGGCCGCTATGCCGCCCAACGCGCGCTGTCGCGTCTGGGCGCTCGGCCGATCGATACCCGCAAGGCGCCGGTGATGTTCGAGGCACCGATCGCGATGGGGCTGCTGAACTCGTTGGTGCAGGCCTGCAGTGGCGGGGCGCTGTATCGCAAGGCGACGTTCTTGCTCGATAGCATCGATCGTCCGGTCTTGGCCGACCATCTGAGCATCGTCGAAGATCCGTACGTGAAGCGGGCAATGGGTAGCGCGCCGTTCGATGACGAAGGGGTGCGTACGCAACGTCGGCAACTGATCGAGAACGGGGTACTGAAAGGCTATTTTCTATCCACGTATTCGGCACGCAAGCTCGGCTTGCCGACGAGCGGCAATGCCGGCGGCGCACACAATCTGACGCTATCGAGTTCGCTGACGCAGCCGGGCGACGATCTGGACGCGATGTTGCGGAAGATGGGCACCGGTCTGCTGGTCACCGAACTGATGGGGCAGGGCGTGAATCTGATCACCGGCGATTATTCGCGTGGCGCGTCGGGCTACTGGGTCGAAGGCGGCGTGATCCAGTATCCAGTCGAAGAAATCACGATCGCCGGCAATCTGGCCGATATGCTGCGCCATATTGTCGCCGTCGGTGCGGACGAGCTGGTGCGGGGCAACAAGACCTGCGGCTCGATTCTGGTCGAACAGATGACGATCGCCGGTCGCGCGTGATCAGTCGCTGCTGACGGCGGGATGGACGGCG
>CAWUJR010000551.1:0-2938 GCA_963922375.1 uncultured Robbsia sp. | reverse complement strand
GTGCGCTGGTGCGGCCATATGCCGACGGCCGATGCGCTGTCCCTGCCCGACCGACACCTCGGCCTGACACAGGCAGAAGAGATCGCCGACCTCGACGCTCGGCTGGATCGCGCCGCCGATGCGATCGCCATCACCCCGCTTGCCGCATTGCCTGCGCCGATCCTGTTCGATGCGGTGGATTCTCCTGACGCATTCTCCGGTGCGGATAACGCGTCGCTTGCAGGCAAACGCATTGCCGTCGCGCGCGATGCCGCCTTTTCGTTCGTTTATCCTGCCAATCTGGATCTGCTCCGCGAGCAAGGTGCGGAGGTGCGCTTTTTCTCGCCATTGGCCGACGAGGCGGTATCCGAGGACACCGATATCGTGTTTTTGCCCGGAGGCTATCCCGAATTGCATGCGCAACGGTTAGGTCAGTCCAAGACGACTGCGGCATCGATTCGCGCGCATCTGCAGCGCGATCGCGTGTTGGTTGCCGAATGCGGTGGGATGCTCTATCTGTTGGACAGTCTTCAGGACGTCGAGGGCGTGCGCTGGCCGATGCTCGGCCTGTTGCCTGGACAGGCGACCATGCAAAAAAAACTGGCGAGCCTCGGCATGCATCGGTTGACCACACGACATGGCGAGCTGCGCGGCCACACATTCCACTATTCGACGATGACGACGTCGCTCGCCGCGACGCACACCAGCCAGCATGCGACACGCGGCACGGTGGGCGAAGCGGTCTATCGCCACGGCAGCATCGTCGCGACGTATTTTCACGCTTACTGGCCGTCACATCCGGCCGCAGCGCGCGCTTTGCTCACCGGCGCGAAGATCTGCGTCGGACCACTGCCCGATAGGGTAGCGGCCGACGCCCTTTCTCTACAACGACAATCCGCATGACCTCGGCTCTCTCCAAAACCATCAAGCGCGCGTTAGTGCAAAAACCCGTTGGCTCTCCGTGTACCGACGTCTGCAAAATGGACGAAGCAACGCGATCCTATTGCATTGGTTGCCAACGCACTCGCGCTGAAATCAAAGCATGGAAAACGATGGGCGATAACGATAAACGGCACGTCTTAGCGACATTACGGGCCAGAGCGTCGAGCCGAGGCGACGACGCGTAAGCAACGTTGCCCCGTTACTGTGCCGGAAACCGTTCCCGATACGCCTGAGGCGTGACGGATAGCACGCGCATGAAACTGCGGCGCATGGTTTCCTCGGACCCAAAGCCGCATCGCGCGGCAATGCGCTTCATAGGCAACGTCGCATCCGCCAGCCAGCTCCGCGCCGCTTCCACACGCAACCGTTCTACGGCACGTGCCGGCGTCATACCGGAAGCAACGCGATAATGGCGAACGAAACTGCGCTCGCTCATGCCGGCGCGGCTTGCCAACATCGGTACCGAGAGATCCCCATCGAGATGCCGATGCATCCACGTGTGCAGCTCGGCGAATCGCTCCCCGGCCCCCTGCAACTGCAGTGTCGTACTGAACTGCGATTGTCCGCCGGGGCGCTTCAGATAGACCACCAGGTCGCGTGCGACCTCCATCGCAATATCGCGACCGATGTCCTGCTCCACCATCGCCAACGCGAGATCGATCCCGGCGGTGACACCCGCCGACGTCCACACATGTCCGGATACCACGTAGATCGGATCGGGATCGACGACGATCTGCGGAAATCGATCCGCCAGCTCGCGACACCGCTCCCAATGGGTCACCACACGCCGCCCATCGAGCCAGCCGGCCGCAGCCAATAAGAAAGCGCCGCTACATACGGACGCGAGTCGACGGCAACCACCGACAGCGACCGTTGCCGTGCTTTCCACGGGAACAGGCGCAGCGGACGCAGATGCAGATGCAGATGCAGAAGCTGACCCCGATGCTGACATCGATGGCGCACCGCGTCGGGCGAGCCAGTCCCGCAATGCAATGTCCTGACTTGCCAGATCGACCCCACCGCCCCCTGCCACGATCAGTGTATCGATCGGCGTCGCATCGTCAGGCAACGGCGCGGTCAGCAAGGTCAAGCCTGCCGACGACGTTACGCTTGTTCCCGTTGCCGCGATCACCTGCGGCCGGTAAGGCGCTGGCTGTCCCTTTCGCATCGCCGCCTTGTTCGCCGATGCGAATACCTGCAGCGGACCCGCGACATCCAATAACTGCACCTGTTCGAAGGCCACGATATCGATTCGCCGCGCGGGCGAGAGGGTGACTTCGGCAGGGGCTGCGGAAGCCACCTCGGCGGTAACTGCGGAAGCGGGAGCGAATGGGGAAGGCATGACAGCGGCTTGGCGTAAAAAGTTGGCACATTGGCATTTACGCCAAATGATAGCGACGTACAGTGGCGCTGTCGATGCCGCGTCATTGGGATCGGCAGCATTCAAACCAGCCAACGCAGGTAACAAGGAACCTTCTGATGACACGCCATATCGGTATGTTGGTCTTCCCAGACGTCCAGCAGCTTGACCTGACAGGTCCATACGACGTTTTTGCATCGATGCCCGATACGATCGTGCATCTGCTCTGGAAAACGCCGGAACCCCTGCGCGCCAGCACCGGGCTGATCCTGACGCCGGATATGTTGTTTGCCGACTGCCCACCGCTCGAGCTGCTCTGTGTGCCCGGTGGCATCGGTATCAACGCGTTGATGGAAGACGATGAAACGCTCGATTTCATCCGTCGGCACGGCACGGCTGCGCGCTATCTCACTTCCGTGTGCACCGGTTCGCTGGTGCTTGGCGCGGCCGGTTTACTCCAGGGGCGCCGCGCGACCACGCATTGGGCATCACTCACCCTGTTGTCATCGTTCGGCGCGCAAGCCGTGGCACAGCGTGTCGTGCATGACGGCAATCTCATCACCGGAGGCGGCATCACCGCCGGCATCGACTTTGCACTGAGCGTCGCCGCGACGCTGCTCGGCGACGACGCGGCACAGGCCCTCCAATTGGCGCTCG
>CAWUJR010000550.1:0-2946 GCA_963922375.1 uncultured Robbsia sp. | reverse complement strand
GTTGCGCAGTTGTTCGCTGCAATCGACCAAGCGTTCGGCCGGATCGATGTGTTGGTTAACAACGCCGCATTACTTGGGCCGCAGTCCCGCTTGGAGGATCTGGGATTCGAGCGGATGCAGCGTATCTTCGCGGTCAACGCGATCGGTCCCATCCTCTGTGCGCAGCAGGCTGTGAAGCGCATGGCGTTCCGCCACAATGGGCACGGCGGCGCTGTGATCAACATCTCATCGGCGTCCGCGCGACTCGGCAGTCCAAATGAATATGTCGATTATGCGGCATCGAAGGGGGCCGTTGAAACGTTCACTACCGGTTTCGCCAAGGAAGTCGCGCGAGAAGGAATCCGTGTCAACTGCATTCGCCCTGGGCACATCTACACGGAGATGCATGCCAGCGGCGGAGAGCCGGGGCGCGTCGATCGCGTCAAAGATTCGATCCCGATGGGCCGAGGCGGTCAACCTGAAGAGGTGGCGCGGGCGATCCTTTGGCTAGCCAGTGCCGAGGCCTCCTTCATTACCGGTACGTTTCTCGATGTCACGGGCGGCAAATGAGTGACGGCGCAGCATGGATCGCGGCGGTCATTTGCGGCTGAGGAGTGTAAGACGGATTCAGGGTTCAGCCTTGATCACTTTAATGAACGCCTGCAGGCTGGGCGGCACATGACGATGGCCCGGATAGTAAAGGCAGAGACCGGGAATCCATGGGCACCAATCTTCCAGCACGAGCTGCAGTCTTCCATTATCGAGATAAGGCTGCGCGGTCTGATGTGTCATATAAGCAATGCCCAGACCGTTTGCCGCCGCTTCAGCCATCAAGTCGACATGGTCCAGCGTCAGCGGTCCGTTTACGTCGATCGATGTCTGTTGGCCGTGCCGCTCGAATTCCCAGCGGTAGAGCTTTCCACTGGGAAAGCGAAAGCGAATACAGTTATGGGCTTTGAGCTCGTCCGGCACGCGCGGCGCGCCGTGGGCGCGTAAATAGTCCGGTGACGCAGCGGCGACGAAACGGGTGTCGCCGCCGATACGCACGGCAATCATATCCTGCGGGACGGCTTCGGCGAGTCGGACGCCAGCGTCGAATCCTTCGGCCACAATGTCGATCAGCCGACCGTCGGTGACCAGATCGAGCGCCATTGCCGGGTATTGCGCGAGGAAAGTCGGCACGATGCGCTGCAACAGCAAGCGCGCGGCGATCTCGCTGGTGTTGAGTCGTAGCTTCCCACTGGGCTGACTGCGAAATCCTTCGACCTCTTGCAATGCGAGATCCACGCTGCGAAGCGCGGGCCCCAGACGCGTCATCAGATGCGCGCCCGCCTCAGTTACCGATACGCTGCGCGTCGTGCGATGCAGTAGACGGACACCCAGATTAGCTTCCAACGTTCTCATCAAATGACTGAGTGTGGATGGCGACAGCCCCAATTCGTCAGCTGCCTTACGAAAGCTCCGGTGGGCAACGATCGTGACGAATGCGGTGAGGTCGCTGAACGTCGGCTTCAGATTCATGGTTTATTTTCACTATCGCATCCGTATTGACGGGATAGTAACAGCAATTCTCCGGGTCTATCCTGGTGCGGTTGGGTTTGCTCACGCCCATTTCGGCTTTCACTTCCATTCCCACCCACCATCGATCGGCGGCTGCGCGTTGCTAGCAAGCGATCGCCGACAGGAGGCTGTATGCGTCAAACCTGGTTCATCACTGGAACGTCGTCTGGCATTGGCCTGGCGCTCACGGAAAAACTGCTGTCGCAAGGCCATCGCGTTGCGGCCACGTTGAGAAAGACAGATGTGTTGCGCGCGTTGAAATCGCGCTACGGCGACCAACTGTGGGTTGCTGCGCTCGATGTCACCGATACGCCGTCGGTGAGGCAGGTCATCGATCGTGCGTTCGCTGAATTGGGACATATCGATGTCATCGTGAATAACGCCGGGTACGGGTTGTTCGGTGCGGCAGAAGAAGCCAGCGACGCGCAAATACGGCATCAGATCGAGACCAATGTGATCGGTTCGATTCAGGTTGTTCGCGCTTCGCTGCCGCATCTTAGAAAGCAGGGCGGCGGCCGGATTCTGCAGGTGTCGTCCGAAGGCGGACAGGTCGCTTATCCAAATTTCAGTCTGTATCACACGACAAAATGGGCCATCGAAGGCTTTATCGAGTCGGTCGCATTGGAAGTCGCACCGTTCAACATAGCGCTTTCCATCATCGAGCCGGGCCCGACGCAGACCAACTTCGGCGCTGGCATGATCAGCCCGCCGACGATGGATGTCTACCAGGACACGCCCGCCGGAGACATTCGTCGAGCGATCGCATCGGGCGACTTTGTGCTGGCAGGCGATCCGGTGAAAATGGCGCAGGCGATGATCGATTGCGCGAACCGCGATCCGGCCCCACGACGTTTACTGTTGGGGCGGGATGCGTATGATCGGGTAAGGAGCGCATTGATCGCACGGCTGGCAGAGCTGGATGCGCAAAAAGCGATTACGCTGTCTACCGAAATGACGCCTTGATAGGCACCCGCCGCGGTCTGTCCGACGGCGACAGCGTGATGACGGTATGCGCCACATGCAGGCTGGCGAGAAAGACAACGGGACGCTGCCTGTCGAGAAGATGGCTTATTCGTTTGCATCGGCACCGATCGCAAGGCGGCCGTGGACTTTGCGGTAGGCCGCAGGCGTCACGCCGACGTGTTTGACGAATGCACGGCGCAGGATGTCGGCGTTAGTAAAGCCGCACAACGCCGCCACTTTCTTTGGCGCGTCGCTGCCCGCTTCAAGGAGGGCGCGCGCCGCACGAATTCTTGTTGCTTCGACCCATGCGCCCGGCGTCACACCGACTTCCGCCAGAAACAGGCGCGCGAAATGTCGTGGGCTAAGGCCGGCGTGGTCGGCCAGCGCCGTGATCGAGTGCGGCAGTGCGGGGTTAGCGGCCACCCAGCGCTGGACGTCCTGTAG